>NZ_JNXJ01000002.1:0-246595 GCF_000716625.1 Streptomyces bikiniensis
CCAGTATCGGGGCGACCCTCCGCCTTGCGATCGCACGCACCGGACACCGCCGGGCCTGCCCTCCGGGCAGACGGCGCTACTTTCGACACACGCCCTAGCGGCGGGAGTCGACCGGCCGTTCCAGACCGCCCTCGCGCTCCGCCTCCGCGACCGGGCCGCCCCGCACGACCGCGCCCACGGGCTCCACCGGCTCCACCAGCTTCGGCAGCCGGTGGGGCCGCGAGCCGTACCAGAAGTACGAGACGGCGAAGCCGAAGCCCAGGCAGACCATGCCGCCGACCGCGTCCAGCCAGAAGTGGTTGGCGGTGGCCACGATGACGACGAGGGTGGCCGTCGGGTAGAGCAGGCCCAGGATCCGCGCCCAGGGCGCCTTCGCGAGCAGGAAGATCGTGATCCCGCACCAGAGCGACCAGCCGATGTGCATCGACGGCATCGCCGCGTACTGGTTCGACACGTGCTTGAGGTTCCCCGAGGCCATCGAGCCCCAGGTGTGGTGGACCAGGACCGTGTCGATGAAGTCCTGGCCGTTCATGAGCCGGGGCGGCGCGAGCGGATACAGGTAGTAGCCGACCAGGGCCACGCCGGTGGTCGCGAACAGGACCGTGCGGAACGCCGCGTAACGGCCCGGCTGCCACCGGTACAGCCACACCAGCACACCGATGGTCACGACGAAGTGCAGCGTCGCGTAGTAGTAGTTCATCCCCACGATCAGCCACGTCACCGAGTTCACGGCGTGGTTGACGGTGTGCTCGAAGGCGAGCCCCATGGACTCCTCGGCCCGCCAGATCCAGTCGGCGTTCCTGAGCGCCTGGGCCTTCTGCTCCGGCACCGCGTTGCGGATGAGGGAGTACGTCCAGTAGCTCACCGCGATGAGCAGGATCTCGAACCAGATCGTGGGGCGCCGGGGCACGCGCGTGCGCAGCCGCGACAGCCTGCCGTCGGCCACGATGGGTGACGACGGGGTCGTCCGGTTGTCCAAACTCTTCACGGTCGTTTCACCCATGGGGAGAGAGTCTGCCAGATGGCCGCCCCCGACCGATCATCCCAAGGTCGGGTCCGGAGCGCACCCGGTCAGTCCTGGGAAGGAGGCCTGACGGCGGACGGCGCGGAGGCGGTGGAGCCCCGGACCACCAGCTCGGGCATGAAGACGAACTCGGAGTGCGGGGCCGGGGTGCCCCCCACCTCTTCGAGCAGCGCGCGGACCGCGGCCTGCCCCATCGCCTGCACCGGCTGCCGGATGGTGGTCAGCGGCGGATCGGTGAACGCTATGAGGGGGGAGTCGTCGAAGCCGACGACGGAGACGTCCCTCGGCACGTCGAGCCCCTGCTGCCGGGCCGCCCGGATCGCGCCGAGCGCCATCATGTCGCTCGCGCAGACGATCGCCGTGCAGCCCCGCGAGAGCAGCGCGCCCGCCGCCGCCTGGCCGCCCTCCAGGGTGTAGAGGGAGTGCTGGATCAGCTCCTCGGACTCCTCCGGGGAGAGGCCGAGCCGCTCCTCCATGCCCTTGCGGAAGCCCTCGATCTTGCGCAGCACCGGCACGAACCGCTTCGGCCCGACGGCGAGCCCGATCCGGGTGTGCCCGAGCGCCGCCAGGTGCGTCACCGCGAGCCGCATCGCCGCCCGGTCGTCGGGCGACACGAAGGGCGCCTGCACCTTGGGCGAGAAGCCGTTGAGGAGGACGTACGGGACGCCCTTGCCGCGCAGCCGGTCGTAGCGGGACGTGTCGGCCGTGGTGTCGGCGTGCAGACCGGAGACGAAGATGATGCCGGCGACGCCGCGCTCCACCAGCATGTCGGTCAGCTCGTCCTCGGTGGACCCACCGGGGGTCTGGGTGGCGAGGAGCCGGCGTGTACCCCTGCCGGGTCAGGGCCTGCCCGATGACCTGCGCGAGGGCGGGGAAGATCGGGTTGTCCAGTTCGGGGGTGATGAGGCCGACGAGCCCCGCGCTGCGCTGCCGCAGGCGCACGGGCCGCTCGTAGCCGAGCACGTCGAGCGCGGCGAGGACGGATTCGCGGGTGGCGGTGGCCACGCCGGGCTTTCCGTTGAGCACGCGGCTGACTGTGGCCTCACTGACCCCCGCCTGGGCTGCGATGTCGGAGAGCCGCGCGGTCATGGGAGTGGACTGTACCGGTCACGGGGCGTATTGCCCACCGCCCCGGCACACCCCGTCCGCCGTGGCCGGGAGCAGCCTTCCTGCAAGGCCTTGCAGTTCTTGCGAGGCGTTCCGGAGGGGGCACGGGGGTGCGTCGGGGGCGCGCGAGGTGCGGAAGGGCGTGCTCCCGCCCGTGTTAAGCGACCCGTCGGCAACCTTAGGGACACGCGGATGTAACGATCCCCGGGTCTTGCAGAAAATTCCCGCAAGGTCTTTCGGCTCGTTTTCATCCCTGTTACGTTCCTGCCAACCCGGAGCGCCGCGAGGGAGCGGTCGCATGAGGAAGGTTCCAGCCCCTCGTCCCCCCGGGATCAGTTGAAGGAGTTCACATGCGGCGTGGCATAGCGGCCACCGCGCTGGTCGCGGCCCTGGGCGTGACCCTGGCGGCGTGCGGCGGAAGCGACAGCGGTTCCAACGGCGGCGGCTCGAAGGGCTCGGGAGAGCTCTCCGGCACCGTGACCTGGTGGGACACCTCCACGGTCGGCTCCGAGGACAAGGTCTTCAAGAAGATCGCCGAGGACTTCACCAAGAAGCACCCCAAGGTCACCGTCAAGTACGTGAACGTGCCGTTCGGCGAGGCGCAGAACAAGTTCAAGAACGCCGCGCAGTCCGGCTCCGGCGCGCCCGACGTCATCCGCTCCGAGGTCGCCTGGACCCCCGAGTTCGCGGACCTCGGCTACCTGGCCCCGCTGGACGGCACCACGGCCCTCAAGAACGCCGACGACTTCCTGGACCAGGCCGCCGCCTCCACCAAGTACAACGGCAAGACCTACGCCGTCCCGCAGGTCATCGACTCCATGGGCATCTTCTACAACAAGAAGATCTTCAAGGAGGCCGGCGTCGAGGTCCCCAAGAGCATCGCCGAGCTGAAGACCGTCTCCGCCACGATCAAGGAGAAGACCGGCAAGACCGGTCTCTACCTGCGCGGCGACGACCCGTACTGGTTCCTCTCCTTCCTGTACGGCGAGGGCGGCGACCTGGTCGACGCCGAGAAGAAGACGGTCACCATCGACGGCGAGCCCGGCGTGAAGGCGCTCAAGGTCGTCAAGGACCTGGTCGACTCGAAGACCGCGATCACCGACGCGACCAACGGCTGGGACAACATGCAGGCCGCCTTCAAGGACGGCAAGGTCGCCATGATGATCAACGGCCCCTGGGCCGTCGCCGACACCTACGCCGGCAAGGAGTTCGCGGACAAGGCCAACCTGGGCATCGCCCCGGTCCCGGCCGGCACCGGCGGCCAGGGCGCCCCGCAGGGCGGCCACAACCTCGCCGTCTACGCGGGCTCCAAGAACCTCGACGCCTCCTACGCCTTCGCCGAGTACATGACCTCGGTCGAGACCCAGACGGCGATCGCCAAGGAGCTCAGCCTCCTCCCGACCCGCGAGTCCGTCTACATCAAGCCGGACGTGGCGACCAACGAGATGATCGCCTTCTTCAAGCCGGTCGTCGAGAAGTCCGTCGAGCGCCCGTGGATCCCCGAGGGCGGCAGCCTCTTCGAGCCCGTCAAGGTCGAGTACACCAAGGTCCTCACCGGCCAGACCACCCCCGAGGCCGGCGCCAAGGCGATCGGCGAGTCCTACCGCAAGCTCCTGAAGGACTGGAAGTAAGAAGGAAGGCAGGCCGGCTGATGGCCGTGGACACCACCGGCCAGTCGGTGGCGAAGGCCGCGGGCGACACCGTCGCCCGCGGCCGGAGCCGCGGAACTGGCAAGCGCCGGAGCACGCGCAAGCGCTCCTTCGCCACCCACTGGTACGCCTGGGCGATGGTCGCCCCGGTGGTCGTCGTGATCGGCGTGATCATCGGCTACCCCCTGGTGCGTGGCATCTACCTGTCGTTCACCGACGCGAACGAGCGGAACGTCGCCCGGTCCATCGGCGTCAACCAGATCCCGGCGACCTACGAGTTCGTCGGCGTGGACAACTACGTCGACGCGCTCACCGGCAGCCAGTTCCTCGGCACGCTCGTCTGGACCGTCGTCTGGACGGTCGCGTGCGTGTCGATCACCTTCGCCCTCGGCCTCGGCCTCGCCAACCTGCTCAACCGCAGGATCGCCGGCCGCTCCGTCTACCGGACGCTGCTGATCCTGCCCTGGGCCGTCCCCGGCTTCGTCTCCGTCTTCGCCTGGCGCTTCCTCTTCGACGAGCGCCGCGGCCTGCTCAACGAGATCCTGACCGGCGGCGGGCTCTCCGCCGTGCCCTGGCTCAACGACCCGACGGTGGCGAAGCTCGCGGTCATCGCCGTCAACGTCTGGCTCGGCGTCCCCTTCATGATGGTCGCCCTCCTCGGCGGCCTCCAGTCCATCCCCGGCGAGCTGTACGAGGCCGCCGAGATGGACGGAGCCAACGCCTGGCAGCGGTTCCGCAACATCACCATGCCCGGCCTCAGCTCGGTCTCCACGACGGTGATCCTGCTCTCCACCATCTGGACCTTCAACATGTTCCCGGTGATCTTCCTGCTCACCCGGGGCGGGCCCGGCGAGGCCACCCAGATCCTCGTCACCCAGGCCTACAAGTTCTCCTTCGAGATCAGCCCGCGCGACTTCGCGCAGTCCTCCACGTGGGGCGTGCTGATCCTGGTCCTCCTGATGGTCTTCGCCGCGATCTACCGGCGCGTCCTCCGCAAGCAGGGAGAAGTCTGGTGACCACCACGACCCCCACCCCCCAGGCCCTGAACGCCCCGCTCCGCGGCCGCCGTTCGCCGCTCGCCTCGGCCGGGCTGCACCTCACCCTGATCGTCACCTCGGTGATCGCCGTCTTCCCGGTGCTCTGGGTCCTGCTCACCTCGCTGAAGCCGGCCAAGTACGCCTCCACCACGGACTTCGTGAAGGAGACGACCTTCGAGAACTACACGAACCTCCTGAAGGACACCCCGTTCCTCACCTGGTTCGGCAACTCGCTGCTCGTCGCCGGCCTCACCACGCTCATCGGCGTCTTCATCTCGGCCACCACCGGCTACGCCGTCAGCCGCTTCCGCTTCCCCGGCAAGCGCGGCCTGATGTGGACGCTGCTCATCACCCAGATGTTCCCGGTCGCCGTCCTGATCGTGCCGATCTACAACATCATGTCCTCGATGGGCCTGCTCAACCAGCCGGCCGGCCTGGTCATCACGTACCTGACCATCGCCGTCCCGTTCTGCGCCTGGATGATGAAGGGCTTCTTCGACACCATCCCGCGCGAGATCGACGAGTCGGGTTACGTCGACGGCCTCACCCCCTTCGGCACCTTCTGGCGGCTGATCCTGCCGCTCGCCAAGCCGGGCATCGCCGTCACCGCCTTCTACTCCTTCATCACCGCGTGGGGCGAGGTCGCCTACGCCTCCGCCTTCATGGTCGGGGACGAGAACCTCACCCTCGCGGGCGGACTCCAGAAGTTCGTCAACCAGTACGGCGCCCAGTGGGGCCCGATGTCCGCGGCCTCCGTGCTCATCGCCATCCCCGCGGCGCTGGTGTTCCTCTTCGTCCAGCGGCACCTGGTCACCGGCATGTCCGCCGGTGCCGTCAAGGGCTGACGGCCCTGAGCACCGCATCTGAACGCCCCTCCTTACCTCCCAGGGAAGACATGACCCAGCATCTCGCCACCCCGGCCGACGTCCCCACCACCGGAACGCACACGGGCTGGTGGAGAGACGCCGTGATCTACCAGGTCTACCCGCGCAGCTTCGCCGACGGCGACGGCGACGGCATGGGCGACCTGGAGGGCGTCCGCAGCCGGCTGCCGTACCTCAGGGACCTGGGCGTGGACGCCGTCTGGCTCTCGCCGTTCTACGCCTCCCCGCAGGCCGACGCCGGTTACGACGTCGCCGACTACCGGGCCATCGACCCGATGTTCGGCTCCCTGCACGACGCCGACGCGGTGATCCGCGAGGCCCACGCCCTGGGCCTGCGGATCATCGTGGACCTCGTCCCCAACCACTCCTCCGACCAGCACGAGTGGTTCCAGCGGGCCCTGCGCGAGGGCCCCGGCTCCCCGCTGCGCGAGCGCTACCACTTCCGCCCCGGCAAGGGCGCGGACGGCGCACTGCCGCCCAACGACTGGGAGTCCATCTTCGGCGGCCCGGCCTGGACCCGCACCGAGAACCCGGACGGCACCCCCGGCGACTGGTACCTGCACCTCTTCGCCCCGGAGCAGCCCGACTTCAACTGGGAGCACCCGGCCGTCCGCGACGAGTTCCGCTCCATCCTGCGCTTCTGGCTCGACATGGGCGTCGACGGCTTCCGCGTCGACGTCGCCCACGGCCTGGTCAAGGCCGCCGGCCTGCCCGACATCGGCGCCCACGACCAGCTCAAGCTGCTCGGCAACGACGTGATGCCCTTCTTCGACCAGGACGGCGTCCACGAGATCTACCGCTCCTGGCGCAAGGTCCTCTCCGAGTACGACGGAGAGCGCGTCCTCGTCGCCGAGGCCTGGACCCCCACCGTCGACCGCACCGCCAACTACGTGCGCCCCGACGAGATGCACCAGGCCTTCAACTTCCAGTACCTGGGCACCCACTGGGACGCCACCGAGCTGCGCACCGTCATCGACGCCTCGCTCGCCGCGATGCGCCCGGTCGGCGCCCCCACCACCTGGGTCCTGTCCAACCACGACGTCACCCGGCACGCCACCCGCTTCGCCAACCCGGCGGGCCTCGGCACCCAGCTCCGCGAGGCCGGCGACCGCGAACTCGGCCTGCGCCGGGCCCGCGCCGCCACCCTCCTCATGCTGGCCCTGCCCGGCTCGGCCTACGTCTACCAGGGCGAGGAGCTCGGCCTGCCCGACGTCACCGACCTGCCCGACGAGGTCCGCCAGGACCCGTCCTTCTGGCGGGCCAGCGGCCAGGACGGCTTCCGCGACGGCTGCCGCGTCCCGATCCCGTGGACCGTCGAGGGCTCCTCGTACGGCTTCGGGGCGGGCGGCTCCTGGCTGCCGCAGCCCGCGACCTGGGGCGCGCTGAGCGTCGAGGCGCAGACCGGCGACCCGGGCTCCACCCTGGAGCTGTACCGCAGCGCGCTCGCGGTGCGCCGTGCGCAGCCCGGACTCGGCGCGGGCGAGGACATCCAGTGGCTGGACGCCCCCGAGGGCGTCCTCGCCTTCCGGCGCGACGGCTTCGTCTGCACCGCCAACACCACCGGCCGGGCCATCTCCGTCCCGCTGCCCGGCCGGTTCCTCCTCTCCAACGAGCCCGTCGCCCCCGGCGCGGACACGGTGGAGCTGCCCGCCGACACCACCGTCTGGTGGGCGGTGTGACGATCCCCCTGCCGCGGGGCGCCGGAACGGGCGCCCCGCGGCTCGCGGACATCGCGGCCCAGTCCGGCGTCAGCGAGGCCACCGTCAGCCGCGTCCTCAACGGCAAGGCGGGGGTGGCCGGCGCGACCCGGCACAAGGTGCTTGCCGCGCTCGACGTGCTCGGCTACGAGCGCCCCGTACGCCTCAAACGGCGCAGCGCGGGCCTCGTCGGGCTCGTCGTGCCCGAGCTGACCAACCCGATCTTCCCGGCGTTCGCCCAGGTCGTCGAACAGGTCCTCGCCGGACACGGCTACACCCCGGTCCTGTGCACCCAGATGCCCGGCGGCGCCACCGAGGACGAGCTGGTCGACCAGCTCGTGGAGCGCGGGGTCTCCGGCATCGTCTTCCTCTCCGGACTCCACGCCGACGCCACCGCCGACCCGGCCCGCTACGCCCGGCTCGCCGACCGGGGCGTGCCGTTCGTCCTCATCAACGGCTACAACGAGCACATCGACGCCAACTTCGTCTCCCCCGACGACCGGGCCGCGGCCCGGATGGCCGTGCGGCACCTGGTCGAGCTGGGCCACGAGCGCATCGGCCTCGCCATCGGCCCCACCCGCTACGTCCCCTCCCGCCGCAAGGCCGAGGGCTTCGCCGCCGAGCTGTACGAACTCCTCGGCGTCGAGCGCGCGGACGCCGAACGCTTCATCAGACCCACGCTCTTCGGCGTCGAGGGCGGCCACGCCGCCGCCGACATCCTGCTGCGCGAGGGCTGCACCGGCATCGTCTGCGGCTCCGACCTGATGGCGCTCGGCGTGATCCGGGCGGCCCGGGAGCAGGGGCTCGACGTGCCCGGGGACGTCTCCGTCGTCGGCTTCGACGACTCGCCCCTGATCGCCTTCACCAGCCCGCCGCTCTCCACCGTCCGCCAGCCCGTGCAGGCGATGGCCACGGCCGCCGTGGGCGCGCTCCTGGAGGAGATCGAGGGGAACCCCGTCCAGCGCACCGAGTTCGTGTTCCAGCCGGAGCTGGTGGTGCGCGGCTCGACGGCGCAGCCGCCCGTACGGGACGTCCCGGGCGCTTCGGGTTCCGCGGAGCCGCACGTCCTTTCGTAACAACTTGCGTCGCGGCGTCCGGAGGGTTGACCGGGCGTCGGGCCACTCGTACGGTCACGGCTGAAAACAGTTGCTGAAGTTTTCGGCAACTTCTTGCGACAGTGAAGTCAGCAGGAGGAAACATGGCCAGAAGGACCGTGGCCGCTGCACTCGCCCTCGTGGCGGGAGCCGCTGTGGCCGTCACGGGAAACACCCCCGTCCAGGCCGCACCGCCCGGTGAGAAGGACGTCACCGCGGTGCTGTTCGAGTGGAAGTTCTCCTCGATCGCCCGGGAGTGCACCGACCGCCTCGGACCCGCCGGATACGGCTACGTCCAGGTCTCCCCGCCCCAGGAGCACGTGCAGGGCGGCCAGTGGTGGACCTCGTACCAGCCCGTCAGCTACAAGATCGCCGGGCGTCTCGGGGACCGCGCCGCCTTCAAAAACATGGTCGACACCTGTCACGCGGCGGGCGTGAAGGTCGTCGTGGACTCCGTGATCAACCACATGGCGAACGGGTCGGGCACGGGAACGGGCGGGACCCCGTTCTCCAAGTACGACTACCCGGGCCTCTACTCGGGCGCCGACATGGACGACTGCCGGGCCGAGATCACCAACTACCAGGACCGGGGCAACGTCCAGAACTGCGAGCTGGTCCACCTCCCCGACCTCGACACCGGCGAGGACCACGTCCGCGGGCGGATAGCAGGCTACCTGAACGACCTGCTCTCCCTGGGCGTCGACGGCTTCCGCATCGACGCCGCCAAGCACATGCCGGCCGCCGACCTCGCGAACATCAAGTCGCGGCTCACCGACCCCGGCGCGTACTGGAAGCAGGAGGCCATCCACGGCGCCGGCGAGGCCGTCTCCCCGAGCGAGTACCTCGGCAGCGGCGACGTGCAGGAGTTCCGGTACGCCCGCGACCTCAAGCGCGTCCTGCAGAACGAGAAGCTGGCGTACCTCAAGAACTTCGGCGAGGCCTGGGGCCACATGCCCTCCGGCCGGGCCGGCGTCTTCGTCGACAACCACGACACCGAGCGCGTCGGCGACACCCTGTCCTACAAGGACGGCGCGCGCTACACCCTCGCCTCCGTCTTCATGCTCGCCTGGCCCTACGGCTCCCCGGACGTCCACTCCGGCTACGAGTGGACCGACAAGGACGCCGGACCGCCCAACGGCGGCCAGGTGAACGCCTGTTACTCCGACGGCTGGAAGTGCCAGCACGCCTGGCGCGAGATCTCCTCCATGGTGGCCTTCCGCAACACCGCGCGCGGCCAGGCCGTCACGGACTGGTGGGACAACGGCGGCAACGCGATCGCGTTCGGCCGCGGCTCCAAGGCGTACGTGGCCATCAACCACGAGTCCTCGGCGCTCACCCGCACCTACCAGACCTCCCTGCCCGCCGGCACCTACTGCGACGTGCAGTCGAACAACCCCGTCACGGTCGACGGTTCGGGGCGGTTCACGGCCACCCTGGGCGCCGACACGGCGCTCGCCCTGCACGTGAACGCCAAGAGCTGCGGCACCACCCCGCCGCCCGCCTCCGCGGGCACCTCCTTCCAGGCCACCGCGACCACCGTCCCCGGCCAGAACATCCACGTCACCGGGAACCTCGCCGCACTCGGCAACTGGTCCCCGGCCTCGGCCCCCAAGCTCGACCCGGCCGCCTACCCGGTCTGGAAGCTGACGCTCTCCCTGCCCGCCGGGACGACCTTCGCGTACAAGTACGTCCGCAAGGACGCCGCCGGGAACGTCACCTGGGAGTCCGGCGCCGACCGCACCGCGACCGTCCCCGCCTCCGGGCAGCTCGTCCTGAACGACACGTTCCGCAGCTGAACCGCGACTGACTCCCCACCACTCGCACCCCGTCCACCGACCCCGCACCGCAAGGGCCGCCCCACCCGGGGCGGCCCCCTCTTCCCGTACCTCCAGGGAGCTCCCCCGTGATACGCAAGAGAACGGCGGTCGCACTGGCCGCCGCCCTGTGCGCGGCCCTCGTGCCCGCCGTGCCCGCGACCGCCGCGCCGAAGCCCCCGGCCCCGCCGTCCGACCGGGCGCTCGCGGCCGAGCCCGCCCGCCAGGACCTCACCCGCGAGCAGTTCTACTTCGTCCTGCCCGACCGCTTCGCCAACGGCGACCCTTCCAACGACCGCGGCGGCCTCACCGGCAGCCGCACCCGGACCGGCTTCGACCCCGCCGACAAGGGCTTCTACCAGGGCGGCGACCTCAAGGGCCTGACCCAGCGGCTCGACTACATCAAGGGCCTCGGCACCACCGCCATCTGGATGGCGCCGATCTTCAAGAACCGGCCCGTGCAGGGCGAGGGCGAGAACGCCAGCGCCGGCTACCACGGCTACTGGATCACCGACTTCACCCAGGTCGACCCCCACTTCGGCACCAACGCCGACCTGGAGCGGCTGATCGCCGCCGCCCACGCCAAGGGCATGAAGGTCTTCTTCGACGTCATCACCAACCACACCGCCGACACCGTCGACTACGCCGAGAAGAAGTACGGCTACCGCCCCAAGGGCGCCCACCCCTACCTCGACAAGGACGGGCGCCCCTTCGACGACCGGAACGCGATCGGCAGGGTGGACGCGGACTCCTTCCCGTACACCCCGGTGGCCGAGAAGGGCGTCAAGGTCCCGTCCTGGCTCAACGACCCCGCGATGTACCACAACCGGGGCGACTCCACCTGGGCCGGAGAGTCCGCCGAGTACGGCGACTTCGTCGGCCTGGACGACCTCTGGACCGAGCGGCCCGAGGTCGTCGAGGGCATGAAGCGGATCTACGAGAAGTGGGTCCGCGACTTCAAGATCGACGGCTTCCGCATCGACACCGTCAAACACGTCGACCTGGACTTCTGGACCCAGTGGGCCACCGCCCTCGACGCCTACGCGAAGAAGCGGGGCCGCGAGGACTTCTTCATGTTCGGAGAGGTGTACTCCGCCGACACGGCCGTCACCGCCCCCTACGTCACCCGGGGCCGGCTCGACGCCACCCTCGACTTCCCCTTCCAGGACGCGGCCCGCGCCTTCGCCTCCCAGGGCGCCGGGGCCGACCGCCTCGCCAAGGTCTTCGCCGAGGACTACCGGTACACCACCGACAAGGCCAACGCCTACGAGCAGGTCACCTTCCTCGGCAACCACGACATGGGCCGCATCGGCACCTTCCTCAAGCAGGACAACCCGAACGCCACCGACGCCGAACTCCTCGAGCGGGCCCGCCTCGCCAACGAGCTGATGTTCCTCTCCCGGGGCAACCCGGTGATCTACTCCGGCGACGAGCAGGGCTTCACCGGCGCCGGCGGCGACAAGGACGCCCGCCAGCCCCTCTTCGCCTCGAAGGCCGCCGACTACCTGGACGACGACCAGATCGGCACCGACCGCACCCACGCCACCGACGCGTACGACACCGGCCACCCGGTCTACCGCTCCGTCGCCGCCCTGTCGAAGCTCACCCGCGAACACCCGGCCCTGCGCGACGGCATCCAGCAGGAGCGGTACGCCGAAGGCTCCGTCTACGCCTTCTCCCGCACGGACGCGAAGGCGCGCACCGAGTACCTCGTCGCCACCAACGGCTCCACCGCCGACAAGACCGTCGGCGTCCCCGTCGACTCGGCGAGCTTCCGCACCCTGTACGGGGGTCAGGGTGCCGTCGCAGCCGAGGGCGGCAAGGTCACCGTCACCGTCCCGGCCCTCTCCTCCCTGGTCCTCAAGGCCGACCGGCCCCTCCAGGCCCCGGCCGTGAAGCCCTCCGTGAACCTCAGGGCCCCGGCCGCCGGAGCCACCGGAACCGTCGAACTCTCCGCCGACGTCACCGGCGGCGGCCTCAACCGGGTCGTCTTCGCCGCCCAGGTCGGCAACGGCCCCTGGCGGACCCTCGGCACCGCCGACCACGCCCCCTACAAGGTCACCCAGCACGTGACCGCCCCCGCCGGCACCGCCCTGCGCTACAAGGCCGTCGCCGTCGACAGCTCCGGCCGCACCGCGAGCGCCACCGCCGCCACCACGGCGGGCGCGCCCCCGGCCCCCGGGAAGCCGGTCGCCGTCGAGCGCACCCACGCGATCGTCCACTACCGGCGCCAGGACGGGGACTACGACGGCTGGAAGCTGAAGGCCGCAGGCCAGGAGGCCGCGTTCACCGGCCGCGACGCCCACGGCGCCTTCGCCTGGGTCAAGGTCCCCGAGGGCGCTTCCACGATCCCGTACACCGTCGAGAAGGGCGGCGCCGCCGACGGCCCGCAGCGGACCGTCGACCTCGGCCGCACCGGCGAGGTCTGGATCACCCAGGGCCAGGACGGCCAGTCCGACACCGATCCCGCCCCCGTCACCCCGGACAAGACCAAGGCCGTGCTGCACTACCAGCGCGCCGACGGCGACTACGACGGCTGGGGCCTGCACACCTGGACCGGCGCCGCCCAGCCCACCGACTGGTCCAAGCCCCTCATGCCGGTCCGCGTCGACGCGTACGGCGCCGTCTACGAGGTGCCGCTCGCCGAGGGCGCGACCTCCCTCTCGTACATCCTCCACAAGGGCGACCAGAAGGACCTGCCCACCGACCAGTCCCTCGACCTCGCCACCTACGGCCACGAGGTCTGGCTGCTCGGCGGGGAGCCCGAGTACCTCCTGCCGACCGTCGGCGGCGCCCCCGACCTCGACCTCGGCAAGGCCTCGGCCCAGTGGATCGACCGGAACACCGTCGTCTGGAAGGTGAAGGCCACCGACGCCACCAGCCAGCAGCTGGTGTACGCGAAGGACGGCGGGATCGCCGTCACCGGCGGCGCCCTGAACACCGAGGGCCAGTGGCTCCGGCTGAACCCGGCGACGCTCACCGACGCCCAGAAGGCCAAGTACCCGCACCTCAGGGAGTACCCGGCCTTCACCGTCGACCCGCGCGACGCCGACCGGGTCCGCGACTCCCTGCGCGGCCAGCTCATCGCCACCCAGCGGGCCGCCAACGGCGCCCTGCTCGCCGCCACCGGGGTCCAGACCGCCGGCGTCCTCGACGACCTGTACGCGAAGAAGGCGACCGGGGCCGCCCTCGGCCCGGTCTTCGGCCGCCACGGCGTCACCCTCTCCGTCTGGGCCCCCACCGCCCGGTCCGTCGCCCTCGAACTCGACGGCCGGACCGTCGCCATGCGCCGCGACGACACCACCGGCGTCTGGTCCGCCACCGGCCCGAAGTCCTGGACCGGCAAGCCGTACCGCTACGCCGTGAGGGTCTGGGCCCCCACCGTCCAGAAGATGGTCACCAACAAGGTCACCGACCCCTACTCCACCGCCCTCACCACCGACTCCGCCCGCAGCCTCGCCGTCGACCTCACCGACCCGAGGCTCGCCCCGACCGGCTGGAAGCAGCTCGAGAAGCCCGCCGCCGTGCCGCTGCGGGACGCCCAGATCCAGGAACTCCACATCCGCGACTTCTCGATCGCGGACCCCACGGCCCGCGCCGACCACCGGGGCACCTACCTGGCCTTCACCGACGAGGACAGCAAGGGATCGAAGCACCTGCGCGACCTCGCCGCCTCCGGCACCTCCTACGTCCACCTCCTCCCGGCCTTCGACATCGGCACCGTCCCCGAGAAGAAGTCCGACCAGGCCGCCCCTGCCTGCGACCTCAAGGCGTACGCCCCCGACTCCGAGGAGCAGCAGGCCTGCGTCGCCGCCGCCGCGGCGAAGGACGCCTTCAACTGGGGCTACGACCCGCTGCACTACACCGTCCCCGAGGGCTCCTACGCCACCGACCCCGAGGGCACCCGCCGCACCGTCGAGTTCCGGCGGATGGTCCAGGCCCTCAACGGCGACGGACTGCGCACCGTCATGGACGTCGTCTACAACCACACCGTCGCCGCCGGACAGTCCGACAAGTCCGTCCTCGACCGGATCGTGCCCGGCTACTACCAGCGCCTCGACGCCGACGGCGCCGTCACCACCTCCACCTGCTGCGCCAACACCGCGCCCGAGAACGCCATGATGGGCAAGCTCGTCGTGGACTCGGTCGTCACCTGGGCCAGGGAGTACAAGGTCGACGGCTTCCGCTTCGACCTCATGGGCCACCACCCGAAGGAGAACATCCTCGCCGTCCGCAAGGCCCTCGACGCCCTGACCGTCGCGAAGGACGGCGTCGACGGCAAGGCGATCGTCCTCTACGGCGAGGGCTGGAACTTCGGCGAGGTCGCCGACGACGCCCGCTTCGTCCAGGCCACCCAGAAGAACATGGCCGGCACCGGGATCGCGACCTTCTCCGACCGGGCCCGCGACGCCGTGCGCGGCGGCGGTCCCTTCGACGAGGACCCGGGAGTCCAGGGCTTCGCCTCCGGCCTCCACACCGACCCCAACACCTCGGCCGCCAACGGCACCCCGGCCGAGCAGAAGGCCCGTCTCCTGCACTACCAGGACCTCATCAAGGTCGGCCTGACCGGCAACCTCGCCGACTACACCTTCACCGACACGTCCGGCCGCACGGTCAAGGGCTCCCAGGTCGACTACAACGGCTCCCCGGCCGGCTACGCGGCCGCCCCCGGCGACGCCCTCGCCTACGCCGACGCCCACGACAACGAGTCCCTGTACGACGCGCTCGCCTTCAAGCTCCCGGCGGGCACGTCCCCGGCCGACCGCGCCCGCGCCCAGGTCCTCGCCATGGCGACGGCCACCCTCTCGCAGGGCCCGGCGCTCTCCCAGGCCGGTTCGGACCTGCTGCGCTCCAAGTCCCTGGACCGCAACTCGTACGACAGCGGCGACTGGTTCAACGCGATCCACTGGGACTGCCGCGACGGCAACGGCTTCGGCCGGGGCCTCCCGCCGGCC
Organism: Streptomyces bikiniensis; assembly: GCF_000716625.1. Classification (NCBI taxonomy): domain Bacteria; kingdom Bacillati; phylum Actinomycetota; class Actinomycetes; order Kitasatosporales; family Streptomycetaceae; genus Streptomyces; species Streptomyces bikiniensis. Next base: position 15,262 of record NZ_JNXJ01000002.1, read on the forward strand.
GCCGACAACCGGCCCAAGTGGGGCTTCGGGAAGCCGCTCCTGGCGAACCCGTCCCTCACCGTCGGCTGCGCGCAGATCGACGGCGCCTCGGCCGCCTACCGGGACCTCCAGAAGATCCGCACCACCGAACCGGTCTTCTCCCTGGCCACCGCCGACCGGGTGCAGTCGGCCCTGTCCTTCCCGCTCTCCGGCCGCGACGAGACCCCCGGCGTGATCACCATGCGCCTGGGCGACCTGGTCGTCGTCTTCAACGCCACCCCGAAGACACAGGCGCAGGAGGTCACCGACCTGGCCGGCAAGGGCTACCGCCTGCACCCGGTCCAGGCGAAGGGCTCCGACGCGGTCGCGAAGACCGCCGCCTACGAGAAGGGCTCGGGCACCTTCACGGTCCCGGCGCGAACGGTGGCGGTGTTCAAGGCCGGCTGACCGGCTCCCGGAGGAGCACCCGCTCCGTCAGGGTGACCCCGTGGCGCGTGCCGTCGGCGGCGGGCCTTCCCGGCCCCCGCCGGCGGCACGGCGGTTCGCGGCCCCGAACCGTCCTACCGCCCGCGCTGATCGGGTACGGCGGGCAGGGCCTCCGGGGCGGGGCCGGGCGCCGGCACGAGGGCGAGCAGCCGGGCCACCAGGTCCCCGAAGGGCCCGTCGGCCGGCTCGTCGGCCAGGATTCCGACCAGGACCTCCGCCATCCCGGGGTCGTACGCGGCGCTCACCGCCGCGAGGGCCGCGAAGTCGTGGACGAGCTGCAGCTCCAGCTCCGCGCGCGGCACCCGCCGCCCGTCCAGCCAGAGCAGCGCCGTCGACTCGGCGAGGGACACCCAGGAGCGGACCACCAACTCCAGGCGGGCCGAGGGCTCCCCGACCTCCAGGTGCGCGAGGATCTGCTCGTACGCGGCCTGCCGCACCTCGTCGATCATCGCGTTCGTCGTGGAGGACCCGACGGCCGGACCGCCCCGCATCAGCGCCGCGAAACCGGGCCCGTGCTCGTCCACGAAGTCGAAGAACCGGCCCATCACCCGCAGCAGCCGCGCCCCCAGCGGCCCCCGGGGCGGCTCCACGAACCTGGCCGCCAGCTCGTCGGCGGCCCGCCGCAGGGCCGCCTCGTAGAGGCTCTGCTTGCCGGGGAAGTAGTGGTAGACCAGCGGGCGCGAGATCCCGGCGGCGGCGGCGATCTCGTCGATGGACACCTCGTCGGGAGAGCGGTGGCTGAAGAGTTCGAGGGCCACCCCGATCAGCTGCTGCTTGCGCTCCTCGACGCCCATCCTGCGGCGTACCCCGGTCGTCATGCGAACAGCCTAACGGTGTCCGTTACGCTCCTGCCCCATGAGCGCTTCCGACCAGGGCCCCCCGGCGACCGGGGCCGCGAAGACCGCCGAGGCCGCGAAGGGCCCCGAAGTCCCCGACGCGGCGGGGGAGTCCGAAGCCCCGGTCACGGAGAAGCCCGCCGCCGGAGAACCGTCCGGCGAACCCGCCGGAGAACCGTCCGGCGAACCCGCCGGAGAACCGTCCGGCGAACCCGCCGGAGAACCGTCCGGCGAACCCGCCGGAGAACCCGAGGAGGACGAGCACGAAGAGGAGGGGGACGACGAGGGCGGGGGCCTCACCCCCAGGCAGGCGAGGCGGCTGCGCATCGCCGCCGCCTCGGTCCTCCTCGTCGCCCTCGCCGTCGTGCTCGTCGTCCGCCTCGCGAGCCGCACGTCCGTCCTGGTCGTCGGGGTGTACGGACTCGCCATGATCCTCTGCGGGATCGTGATCGAGCTGTCCCGCAACGGCCGCACCCGCCTCGGCACCTGGCTCCTGGCGGGCGGTCTGCTCACCGCGCTCGCCCTGGACTGGCTGGTCCTCCCCTAGGGCCTGCCCGGCGGCCCGGGGCCGGACAGGCCCCGGGGCCGTACGGGATCAGAGGTCGAGCACGAGCCGCTTCCCCGCGCAGCGCGAGACGCAGATCAGGATCGAGTCGTCCCGCTCGGCGTCGGTGAGCAGTTCGTCCCGGTGGTCGATCTCGCCCGCCAGGACCCGCTGCCGGCAGGTCCCGCAGAAGCCCTGCGTACAGGAGTACGGGACGTCCGGCAGCTCCGCGCGGACCGCGTCCAGGAGCGTCCGGTCGGCCGCCACCGCCACCGTGCGGCCGGAGCGGCGCAGTTCGACCTCGAAGGGGGCGCCACCGGTCGTCGCGGACGCGGACGCGGAGAAGCGCTCCAGGCGCGGGGCCCGGCCCTCCGGCAGCGCCGCGCCGACCGCGTCCATGAGACCGTCGGGACCGCAGCAGTACACGGCGGTCCCCTCCGGCACGTCCGCGAGGAAGCCCAGGTCGGGCAGGCCGGACTGGTCCTCGGCGACGACGGTCGTACGGCCGCCGTCACCGCCCAGCGCCTCGACCTCGGCGAGGTACGGCATGGTGGCGCGGCTCCGGCCGCAGTAGAGGAGCCGCCAGTCCGCCCCGGCCGCCTCGGCGGCGCGCAGCATGGGCAGGACGGGGGTGATGCCGATGCCGCCGGCGACGAAGACGTACGCGGGCGCGTGGACGAGCGGGAAGCGGTTCCGGGGGCCCCGGATCTCGATCTCCACGCCCTCGTGGAGCTGTTCGTGGACCTCGCGCGAACCGCCCCGGCCGCCCTGCCCGGCCTCGATGAGCCGGGTGGCCACCGTGTACGCGCTGGTGTCGGCGGGGTCGCCGCAGAGCGAGTACTGCCGGACGAGCCCGGAGGGCAGGACCAGGTCGACGTGGGCGCCGGGCCGCCAGGCGGGCAGGCCGGCGCCTTCGAGGCGCAGTTCCACGACGCCCTCGGCGGGCGCGGTGCGGGCGGTGACCAGGACCTTGCGGGGGACGGTGCGGCCCCGGCCGTACCCGGAGACGGGCTCGTCCAGGGCGGGCATCGGCCACAGCGGGGCGGTGGACATGCGGCGGCGGACGGCGCGGCGGACGAGCAGGGCGGTCCCGGCGGCGAGGGCGACGGCGGCGAACCGGGCCATCAGCGGTCCCCGTTGGCGCCGGGCGAGGAGGCGAGGTAGGCCACGGCCTGCGCGGTGTCGCCCTCCTGGGAGGGGTGGTAGGAGCGGCTGAGGTAGCGCGGGACGGAGCGCAGCATGGCCGGGGTGGAGGGCAGCACGCCCCGCCGTCCCCGGCGGACGAAGTCCGCGAGGGAGGGCTTGGCGTCGAAGAGGCCCGGGTCGTTCTCCATGAAGAAGCGGACGCCCCGCTGCCAGAAGAAGGCGAGCCCGCCGAAGGCGACGGCCCAGGTGCGGGCGCGGCGCCGGTAACCGCCGTCCAGGTGCATGAAGAGGTCGAAGGCGACCGAGCGGTGCTCGACCTCCTCGGCCCCGTGCCAGCGCAGCAGGTCGAGCATGACCGGGTCGGCGCCGACCCGGTCGAGCGCGTCGGCGTTGAGGACCCAGTCGCCGAGGAAGGCGGTGTAGTGCTCGATGGCGGCGATGACCGCGACCCGCTCCCTCAGCCACCAGCGGCGCGCCCGGCCCGGCGGCAGGGCGCGGTCCCCGAGCAGCTTCTCGAAGAACCAGTCGACCTGCGCGGTGTACGGGGTGGGGTCGAGGCCCAGCTTCCGCAGGTGCGGCAGGACGTCGTCGTGGGCCTGGGAGTGGACGGCCTCCTGGCCGATGAAACCGATGACGTCCTCGCGGAGCCGGTCGTCCGTGACGTACGGCAGCGCCTGCTTGTAGACGTGCACGAACCAGCGCTCGCCGGCCGGGAGGAGCAGGTGCAGCACGTTGATGGTGTGCGTGGTGAACGGATCGCCCGGAACCCAGTGGAGCGGCGTCTCCTCCCAGTCGAAGGAGACCTTGCGGGCCTTGAGCTCGACGTGCTCCGACGCCACCGGTGCGGGCTGCGTATGAGACATGCCGTCAATGTACTGAGGGGTACGCGACGGGAACAGGTGCGTGCGGGGCCTTTTTGCGGGCGGGGCGCCACCCCCGCGCCCGTCATCCACCGCCCGCCGTCATCCACCGCCCGCCGTCGACTGCCCGTCATCCACCGCCCGCCGTCAACCGCTCGCGGATCCGCTCGACCACCTCGTCCGGCACCCCGAGCCCCTCCCGTACGTACTTCTCCATCGAGCCGTGCCGCACCGCCACCTCGTCGAGCGCCGCGTCCAGGTACTCCGGGAGCACCCCGATCAGTTCGAGCGCGAGCGCCGGGTCGCCGCCCTGGGCCGTGAACCCCTCGATCATCGGCGCGAACGCCTGCCGCACCGCGGGATTGACCGACAGGTACTCCTCCCGCACCGTCCCCTCGTCCGCCCCGAGCAGCGACAGGACGACCGTCGCCGCCCACCCCGTCCTGTCCTTGCCCGCCGTGCAGTGGAAGAGCAGCGGCCCGGCGTCCGGGGCGCCCAGCTCGGCGAGGAGGACGGCGTAGGAGGCGCGGGCGGAATCGGCGGAGACGAAGGCCCGGTAGGTGCGGGCGAAGGCCTCCCGCATCCGGCCCCCGCCCAGGTGCTCCTCGGCCAGGGCCGGATGCGAGAGCAGCGTCTTCAGGCGCGCGGCCGGCGGAAGGCCGCTGGTGGCCAGCCAGTCGGCGAGCACGTCCGCGACGAGCAGCCGCGCACCGGCCGGCAGCCGGTCGGGCCGCTCTTCGCGCTCGCCGTCCGTCCGGAAGTCCATGACCGTGCGAAGACCCAGACCCGCCACGACGGGATCGTCCGGGTCCAGCCGGTCGAGCTGCGCGGAACGGAACACGAGCCCCGGACGGACCGTACGCCCGCCGGGCAGCGGCAGGCCGCCGAGGTCACGGAGGTTGGCGACGGAGACGGCGGGAATGGCGGCCATGACGTCGACTCCTCCGGTTGGCGGACCTTCGTACCTCTTCGTGCGGCTTCGCACCTTTTCCTGTCGACCGTAAGCGATCACGCCGGTACGGGCAGGTCCTGGCGGCCCTCCCGGGGTGCCGGTCCCCTCTCCCCGCCGGGCCCGGGGCCTGTTTGAATGCTCCGGTGATCGGGATACCGATGCTCCTGGCGGCGGCCGCCCTGGCGACCTGGCTGGTCCGCCGCAAGGCGCGACAGCGCGTGGAGGCCGCCGGGCGGGGCGACGGGATCGGGGTCCCCTGCATGCTGCGGCACCCTGCGCGCGAGGGCCGGTGGCTGCGCGGCCGGATGCTGGTGGGCCCCTCCGGGACGACCTGGGCCCCGAGCACCAGGGCCGGGGCGGCGGTGTCGCTCCCGGCGGAGCTGCGGCGGACCGGCCTGCGCGCCCCCTCGCTGCGCGAGGCGATCACGATCAACGGCGGCTCCAGGATCGTCGAGTGCGCCTCCCCCGAGGGCACCGTCCTCATCGCCGTCATGCCGTACGAGGTGGAACACGTCCTCGGGGCCCTGGACGCCGCGCCGCGAGCGGAGCGGCCGGAGCGGTAGCCGGGAGGAGGCGCCCGCCGGCACGACGGGCGCCGCCCCTCCGCCCCCTCACCTCCCGGCCAGCGCCGCGAGCACCTCCGCCTCCCGCTCCGGGGAGAGGCCGGCCCCCGAGCGGTCCGGCCGCTGGGGCGCGACCCCGCCGAGGGACCGCAGCCACGCCCAGGTGTCCGCGACCGTCTCCGCCACGGGCCGGCAGCGCAGCCCGGCGGCGAGCGCGCGGGACACGTCGGCGGTGTGCATCGCGTCGTACGCCTCGCCCGGCGGCAGCCACACGGGCAGCTCCGTCCACGGCTCCGCCCCCGCCGCGAGCAGCTCCTCCGGCGCGGTCCAGCGCAGCTCGGCGTCCGCACCGGTGGCCCGGACGCAGGCGTCGAGGAGCCCGCCCATGGTGGTGTGCCCGGGTGGCGAGACGAGGTTGTACGGCCCCGAGAGCCCGGCCGCCACCGCGTCCAGCGTCCACGCGGCCAGGTCGCGCACGTCCACGTACTGGATCGGCGCCGCCTCGGGACCGGGGGCCAGGACCGGGCCGCCGCGCGCGATCCGGTTCAGCCACCAGGGGAGCCGGCCCACGTTCTCGTACGGTCCGAGGATCAGGCCCGCGCGGACGAGCAGCGTCCGGTCGGCGCCGAAGGCGGCCCCTGCGGCCAGCTCCCCGCCCCGCTTGGCCTCCGCGTACGGCACGTCCCCGTCGTCCGGCGACCCCGCCACCAGCGGCCCGTCCTCCGCGAGTCCGGCCGCCGGGGGCCAGGCGTACACGGAACGGCTCGACACGTACGCGTACCGCCCGGCCCGGTCCGCGAGCGGCCCGGCCGCGTCGCGCACCGCCGAGGGGGCCGCCGACCAGGTGTCCACGACCGCGTCCCAGGAGCCGCCGGCGAGGGCGGCGAGACCGTCCGGACCGGTGGTGCGGTCGCCCGTGAGGGACCGGGCCCCCTCCGGGGCGGCGTGCCGGCCCCGGTGGAAGACCGTCACCTCCCAGCCCCGCTCGAGCGCGTCCTCGGTGACCGCGCGACCCGCGAACTCCGTACCTCCGAGCATCAGCAGCTTCATGATCCGAGCCTGCCCGGCGGCCCGGTCGGCGGGCCAGGGGTTCCGCTCCCGGAGGATTCCGCCGGGGGCGGAAACGGAAGGCGGACGAGTGGGGCCGGGGGGTCTGTCCGGCCGCATGGCGGGATGACACCATGGCGGGCGATGACGGATGCCCGGTCGCCGCTGCGCGCCCTGCGAGCCGCACTGTTCGCGGTGGTGTGCGTCGCTTTGGCGGCCGTGGGGCATTCGTCCATGTCTGCGCACCGGCTCCCGGCCACCGCCCTCCTCGGCGCCTTCGTCGTGACGGCCGCCGTCGCCTGGGCCGCGGCCGGCCGCCGCCGGGGCGCGCCCGCCGTCGCGGGCGCACTGCTCGGCCTCCAGGGCGCGCTCCACGTCCTCTTCTCGGCGACGGGCGCCCACGGAGGACACGCGACCCGCCCGGCGGCTCCGAACGGATCCGCCGGCACGGCCCCTCACCACCACGCGACGCACGGCCCGCACGACGCGGCCGCGTCCGCGACGGGCGCGGAGGGCGTGACCTCCGCCCTGGACCCGGCCGTCGCCCAGGTCGCGGACTCCCTCACCTCCTCCGGCACCGGCATGCTCGCCGCCCACCTCTTCGCCGCGCTCCTCTGCGGCCTCTGGCTGGCCCACGGCGAGGCCGCGTTCTTCACGCTCGCCCGCGCCGCCCTCGCGTACGCCTTCACCCCGCTGCGCCCGCTGTTCGCGCGCGTCCGCGTCCCCGACGCCCCGCGCGGCCCGGTCCGCCGGGCGCGCCGGAACGCCCACCGTCCGCACACCGTCGTCCTCGCCCACGCCCTGTCCCGGCGCGGCCCGCCCCGGCTGTCCGCACCCCGCGCCACGGTCCTCGGAGCACACGTCTGACCCGGGGGCCGCTTCCCCCTGTCCACACGTACCGAGAACCAGGACGACAGCCACTCATGACGATCGACGATCCCGCACGCCCCGGAACGCCCGAGGCGCCACCGTCGGACCCCACTCCGCCCGCTCCCCGCAAGCCCACCACCTGGAGCGCCCTCCGCCCCCTCCTCCTCCGCCTCCACTTCTACGCGGGCGTCCTCGTCGCCCCCTTCCTCCTCGTCGCCGCCCTCAGCGGCCTGCTCTACGCGCTCTCCTTCCAGGCCGAGAAGGCGGTCTACGCGCACGAGCTCGAGGCCCCCGTCGGCGACACCGTCCTGCCGCTCTCCCGGCAGGTGGACGCCGCCCGCGCGGCCAACCCGGACGGCACCGTCACCGCCGTCTGGCCCGGCGCCGAACCCGGCGCGACGACCCGGGTCCTGATGGCCGACCCCGAGGCCCCCGAAGGCACCTCGCTCGCCGTCTTCGTCGACCCCCACACCGGGGACGTGCGCGGGCAGCTGCCCAGCTACGGCAGCTCCGGCGCCCTGCCGCTGCGCACCTGGATCGACGGCCTCCACCGCGACCTGCACCTGGGCGAGTTCGGCCGCAACTACAGCGAACTCGCCGCGAGCTGGCTGTGGGTGATAGCGCTCGGCGGCCTGCTGCTCTGGATCGGCCGGCGCCGGAAGAGCCGCCGCGCCCTGTTCGTGCCGGAGGGCGGCCCGGCCTCCCGCCGCCGCACCCTCTCCTGGCACGGCTCGCTCGGCCTGTGGGCGGCGGCCGGCCTCGTCCTGCTCTCCGCGACGGGCCTGACCTGGTCGCGGTACGCGGGCGAGAACATCGGCGCCGTCCAGGACGGCCTCGGCGGCGCGACCCCCGTGCTCACCGCGACGGTCGGCGGCGCGCCCACCGGCCACGAGGGGCACGAGGGCCACGGCGGCGGCCACTCCGGCACCGGAGCCGGCCCGGCCGCACCCCAGGGCCCGGACATGGGCGTGGACGAGGCCGTCGAGGCGGCCCGCGCCGCCGGCATCGACAGCCCGCGGATCTCGGTGGCCCTGCCCGCCGACGGCAAGGGGTACGTGGTCAAGGAGACCGACACGCAGTTCCCGCTCGAACTCGACTCGGTCGCCCTCGACCCGGCCGACGGCACGGTCCTCGACCGGCTCGCCTTCGCGGACTACCCGCTGCTCGCGAAGCTCACCCGGATCGGCATCGACGCCCACACGGGCGTCTTCCTGGGCCTGTTCAACCAGCTGCTGCTCGCGGCCCTCGCGCTCGCCCTGGTCCTGCTGATCCTCTGGGGCTACCGGATGTGGTGGCTGCGCCGCCCGGGCCGCCCGGCGGCGCGCGGGGCCTGGCGGAGGGTCCCGGCCACCCTGCTGCTCCCGCTCGCGGCCGCCACGGCGCTGGTCGCCTGGTTCGTCCCGCTGCTCGGGATCAGCCTGCTGCTGTTCCTGGCCGTGGACCTGGCCCTGGCCCTCACCGCGAAGGTGAGGAACAGGGCCGGGACGAACCGAACCGCCTGATCAGGGCGTGTACTTGTAGCCGACCCGCCGCACGGTCTGGATCGTGTGGCGGTGCTCGGCGCCCAGCTTGCGGCGCAGCCGGGCCACGTGGACGTCGACCGTACGCCCGTCGCCGACGTGCCCGTACCCCCACACGGTGGTGACCAACTGGTCGCGGGTGTGCACCCGGTGGGGATGTGCCACCAGGTGGGCGAGGAGTTCGAACTCCAGGTACGTCAGGTCCAGCGGCTCCCCGTCCACGACGGCGACCCGCTGCACGTCGTCGATGGTCACCGGCCCCCGCTCCTCGGCCGCGACGGGCGCGGTCACGGGGGAGGGGACGGCCACGGGCAGGTGCGGCTGCTGGTCGGCCGGGACGAGCACGAGGTACCCGACCATCGGCGGGCGGCCCGGCAGCGCGGGGAGCGCGTGCGGGGGCGCGGGCAGCAGGGTGGCACCGGGCGGCAGGAAGTCCGCCACCTGGGAGAAGTCGACGACCTCGTTCGGATCGACGGCACGCAGTCGGTGCCGGCCGGGACGGACGGCCGTGAGGGAGGCGGTCTGGGTGTGGGCCATGGCGGATCAGCTCTTTCGCGCGGAGAAACGGACGGACAGGCGTCGTACGTCGTGCGCGTCGGCCGGAGGCCGGGGATCGGACAGGGCCGATCGGGGCTTTAGAGGGCCGACGCGTTCCTCGCGCGGCAACACACCCGGTCGAAGTCGTGATGCTGCCGGGAAGGCCAGAACGGCTCGAGGTCGTGACGACCCGTCGCGGTGTCGTTCTGCAGGTTGGCCATATCCCTAGTCTACTACTCGGGAATCGGATTGGACCCCCGGAGCGGTCGAAACCTGTGTTGTGCGTCCCACATGACGGAAGGGGCGCCCACCGTACGAAACGGTGGGCGCCCCTCCGGAAGGCGTTCGGGAGACCTGCGGAAGGCCTTCCGGTCAGACCTGGCCGGCCTTCGCCAGGGCCTCGCAGCAGGTGTCCACCAGGAGGCGGGTCACCACGTACGGGTCGACGTTGGCGTTCGGGCGGCGGTCCTCGATGTAGCCCTTGCGGTCCTGCTCGACCTGCCACGGGATGCGGACCGAGGCGCCGCGGTCCGAGACGCCGTAGGAGTACTCGTCCCACGGGGCGGTCTCGTGCAGACCCGTCAGGCGCTCGTCGATGCCGGCGCCGTAGTTCTTGACGTGGTCGAGCGGCTTCGAGCCCTCGCCCAGGGACTCGCACGCGGTGATGATCGCGTCGTAGCCCTCGCGCATCGCCTTGGTGGAGAAGTTGGTGTGCGCGCCCGCGCCGTTCCAGTCGCCCTTCACCGGCTTCGGGTCCAGGGTCGCGGCGACGTCGAAGTCCTCCGCCGTGCGGTACAGCAGCCAACGGGCCACCCACAGCTGGTCGGAGACCTCCAGCGGGGCCAGCGGGCCGACCTGGAACTCCCACTGGCCGGGCATGACCTCGGCGTTGATGCCGGAGATGCCGAGACCGGCCTTCAGGCAGTTCTCCAGGTGCGCCTCGACGATCGGGCGGCCGTGGATCTCGTCCACGCCGACGCCGCAGTAGTAGCCGCCCTGCGGGGCCGGGAAGCCGTTGACCGGGAAGCCGAGCGGGCGGGTGCCCTCGAAGAAGGTGTACTCCTGCTCGATGCCGAAGATCGGCTCCTGCGCGGCGTACTTGGCGGCGACCTCGGCGAGCGCGGCGCGCGTGTTGGACGAGTGCGGCGTCATGTCCGTGTTGAGGACCTCGCACAGGACCAGGACGTCGTCGCCGCCGCGGATCGGGTCCGGGCAGACGAAGACCGGCTTGAGGACGCGGTCCGAGGCGTGGCCCTCGGCCTGGTTCGTGCTGGAACCGTCGAAGCCCCAGATCGGCAGCTCGTCGAGCGTCGCGCCCCCACCCGTGATGATCTTCGTCTTGGAGCGAAGCTTCGCGGTCGGCTCGGTGCCGTCGATCCAGATGTACTCAGCCTTGAAGGTCACGGGGCTCATCCTTAGGGCGCGTGGCGTGCTGCTGGGGTTTCCCCCGGCGCCCGGAGGCGGCGGGAGGGGCTGCCCGCGGCGGCTCGCGGCGCTGCGAGAAGCTGCGGTCTCCGCACGGACCCGGCCGGGGCCGGACCATACGGTTGCTTTCGGACCGCAGCTTCGCAACACGGGATTTCCCGTCGGTTGCCCGTTTGTGAACCCCGTGTTACTCAGCCTTCCCGGGCCCCTTTCGCCTTCCGTGCGACCACGTGGGCGTCCAGGAGCCCCCCGAGCCCCGCCGCCCCGATCCGCCGCACCAGCTCCGGATACGTGGTGCCCAGCGCCTCCGCGGTCCGCCCGAGGTGCCAGTCGTGGTCCGCGAGCCGGTGCAGCAGGTACCCCTTCCTGACCTGCTTCTCCGAGAGCCGGAAGGTCTTCAGATAGGCCGCCCGCCCCTTGTGGTCGGTGATCAGCTCCCCGATGTGCTGCTCCCGCCCGTCCCGCCGGAACGGCGGCAGGAACCGGTACAGGTCGAACTCCCCCGCCCGGTACACCCGCTCGAAGGAGTACGAGGTCTCCAGGAGGTCCCGCGCCATCAGCCCGTCGTGCGCCGCCGCCCAGGCCCGCTCCTGCCCCAGGGCCGCCGCCCGCAGGTCCGTGAGCGTGCGGACGCCGCCGGCGCCGTCCCGGATCCGCGCGGTGAACTCCGGCACCGGGGCGCCGTAGTGCGCGTACTGGTGGACCAGCTCCCCGTACAGGTCCTCGACCAGGGTCGGGTGCAGGACCCGGTAGTCCTCCGGGTGCGGCACGACGAAGGCCGCGGCCAGTGCGTCGGCCACGTACAGGAGCGTCCCGCACTGCCCCGGGTGCAGCTCGAACACCCGCAGCGCCTCCCCGAGCCCCGGCACGTCCCACCCGGCGTACGCCGCCTCGGCCCGCGGCGAGAGCCCGCGCCGCACCGCCTCCCGGGACCAGTCGTCCCACACCACGGACGGCCCGCCGAAGTGCAGCGCGAGATAGCCCTCCAGGGCGAGGTGCAGCGGCAGGAACCGCAGCCGCCGCTCGCCCCGCCGGCGCTTGGCCGGCCGGTGGACGCGGCGCACGGGCACGCAGGGAGGGGGCCCGTCCGTACGATCGCCGAGCAGCGTCCCGTACGCGGCGGACTCGCCGTCCTGCCGGGAGCCGGACCAGTCGGCGACGAAGCCGTGCGGCACGTACGAGGTGTACGCGGTCCGGTCGCCGAGCTCCACCGAGGCCGTCCCGGCCCCCTCGTACACCTCCCGGCGCAGCCGCAGTCCGGCCACCGGCTCGGACCGCACGAGCGGCACCAGCCGCACTCCGCCCCACACCTGCGCGGGCCGCGCGTCGAGCCCGCCGAGATCGATCCGGGTCACCCTCCGGCCCCCTTCAGGAACGCCTCCACCCGCCGGTCCAGATAGTCCCGCAGCTCCCCGAACCCCGTGCGGCCCTCCGCGAACTGGGCGATCTCCACCAGGGCCGGCAGGTCCTCCGCGTCCCGGACGCCGGCCGTCGGCACGCCCGGCGCGAGCCGGCGCACGTCGAAGCCCCCCGCGTCGTATACGGGGTTGAGGTGCACGACGCTCGTCCGGCGCTCCGGATCGAGCCGCGTCCGCCACACCCGCAGGACCTCGCCCGCGAGCCCCGGCGGGGCGTTGTCCCAGCCGTCCGAGACGATCACCAGCCGCTCGGGCCCGGTCTCCAGGGCGTCCAGGACCCGCAGTCCGAGCGGCGTCGGCCCGTACGGCCGGACGAGCAGCGGATCGTCCCCGCCCGAGGTCCACAGCGGGGTGTACGCGCCCGGCGCCGCCAGGGCCTCCAGGAGGAAGTGGCAGCCCAGGGCCACGGCCAGCGGACGGCGCCGCTTCACCGCCGAACCGGAGGACGAGAAGCTGTCGTCCAGCACGGCCGCCACCCGCCCCCAGCTCCCGGCGTGCGGCCCGGCCGCACGGCGGGCGGCGGCCCGCAGCGCCCCGGTCAGCTCGCCCCGCCGGGCGACCCGCTCGGCGAAGGGCAGGGACAGCACGTACACGGCGAGCCGGGTCAGCGGCACGGCGGACCAGTCCTTCGTGTTCCCCGCCGTCCGCTCGGTCCTGAGCCGTTCGAACCGGGTCATCCGGGGCGCGATCCGCTCCAGGAACAGCGCGCGGGGCACGCCGTGCTTCGCGGCGAACCCCTCCGCGACGGTGAACGGCAGCTCGTACAGCGCGGCCTGCTCGTAGTGCGCCCGGCGGTACGCGTCGAGCAGCGGGCTCCCGTACCGGACGCGTCGGCGGGGCGCGAAGAGGAAGTCGCCCGTCTCCGGATCGGCCGCCGGCCCGTGGACGTGCCGGAGGGCGGTCTTCACACCGGGCCGGTACTTCACGGCGTCGAGCGCCGGATCGGGCCGGGCCGCGATCCACTCGCGCACGATCGCGCGCGTGCGCCGGTTGTTGACCTTGGCGGCGCGCAGCGCCCGGAACAGCCGGTAGACGCGCTGAGGGGGCAGCAGGGCGAGCCGGGCGGCGATCAGCCGCCCCTCGCCGGGACCGGCCTCCGCCGGGGTGCGCAGCAGGTGCTCGACGATAAGGGCGGCGTTGTGGTCGTTGATGTCGAGCGCGAGCGAAGCGGCGTACACCTGCCGGTAGTTGACCCGTACGTACGCGTGGAGGAAGGCGAGCGAGAGCCGCTGCTCGCCGGCGGAGGAGCGGAACTCGCGCTGGCCGGTGGCGGTGACGGCGGCGTTGACGAAGAGGAGCACGTCCTCGGCGGCGACGAGCTCGGACACGTCTCTCCCCTTCCCTAGGGCGCCGGCCGGGGAATGAGGGCGCGAACAGCGAAGACGTTGCTTCAGAGGCAGGTTCCGGAAGTCGCGCCGGAGTCCCGCGGCCGGCGGGGGAACGCTAACCCGGGAGGGGGGAGGGGAGCCAGGGGGTTTCGGTGCGCACCCCGTCACCGCCGCCCGTCGGAGCCACCCGGCAGACTGTGTCCATGGCGAAGCAGCTCGGGGCGAGGCCCCGCATCGGACTCCTCGGCACCGGCCCCTGGGCCGGTCACACCCACGCGCCGGCGCTCGCCGCGCACCCGGACGTCGAGTTCAGCGGGGTGTGGGGCAGGCGCGCGGAGGCGGCGGAGGCGCTGGCCGCCGCGTCGGGCACGCGCGCGTACGAGGACGTGGACGCGCTCTTCGCGGCGAGCGACGCGGTGGCCCTCGCCCTCCCGCCGGACGTGCAGGCCCCGCTGGCGGTGCGGGCCGCGGCCGCGGGCTGCCACGTCCTCCTGGACAAGCCGGTCGCCACGACGGTGGCCGGGGCCCGCGAGGTGGCGGAGGCGGTCGAGGCGGCCGGGGCGGCGTCGGTGGTCTTCTGCACCCTCCGGTTCGCGGAGCCGACGGCCTCCTGGATCGCCGAGCGGGCGGCGGCGGACGGCTGGTTCCTGGGCGAGGCGCACTGGCTGGGCTCGCTGTACGGCTCCGGCTCCACGAGCGAGTACGCGGCCTCGCCCTGGCGGCGGGAGAAGGGCGGCCTGTGGGACGTGGGCCCGCACGTCCTCTCGGTCTACCTGCCGATCCTCGGGGACGTCACGGAGGTCACGGCCGCGCCGGGGCCGGGCGACACCCACCATCTCGTCCTGCGCCACGCGTCGGGGGCGAGCAGCACGGCGACCCTCACCCTGAGCGCCCCGCCGGAGGCGGCGGAGGCGGCCCTCACCCTGTACGGCACGGAGGGCCGCGCCGAGATGCCCCGCTGGAACGGCGCGGTGGACGCGTTCGGGGCGGCGGTGGACGCCCTGGCCGTGGCGGCCCGCACGGGCGTCCCGCACCCCTGCGACGCCCGCTTCGGCCTGCGCCTGACGGAGATCCTGACGGAGGCGGAACGCCTGACGGCGAGGCGCTGAGGCTCCGGGAGCGGCCCCGGGGGCGATCCCGGAGCGCCGCCCTCAGCGGCGGGAGAGCGCGTCCCGTACGGCCTCCTCGGTCCGCCCCACGACGGCGGTGCCGTCCTCGGCGGTGATGATCGGCCGCTGGATGAGCCTCGGGTGCGCGGCGAGGGCCTCGATCCACCGGTCGCGGCCCGCCGCGTCCCGGGGCCACTCCTTCACCCCGAGCTCCTTCGCCTCGGCCTCCTGGGTCCGGGTGACGTCCCACGGTTCGAGCCCGAGCCGCCCGAGCACCTCCCGGATCTCGTCGGCCGAGGGCACGTCCTCCAGGTAGCGCCGGACGGTGTACCCGGCCCCCTCGGCGTCGAGGAGGGTGAGGGCGCCGCGACACTTGGAACAGGCGGGATTGATCCAGATCTCCATGGCGCCCACGCTACCCCCGAGCCCCCCTTCCGTACTGCCGAAAACCACTCCTGGCCAGGGACGATTGTCAGTGGGGGCCGGTAAAATAAGGGGTGAAGGTGAGGGTCCCGAGGAGGGCCCGCACCCCGCCGTTCGCCAGGAGGTAGCCCATGGCTCTCGCCGTGATCCGGACGCCGTCCCTCGAACCCTGGAAGCCGCTCCAGAAGCAGCCGCTCCCCGCGGGCCGGCCCCGCGAGTGGTACGTCACGCACAACCGGCGCCTGAAGGCCATGCGCCTCGCGATCGCCCTCCTCGACGCCGGCGTCTACGTCCCGTCGAAGGCCACGAACGCGACCATACGCACCACGGCCGAGCAGCTCGGCATCCACCCGCCCTCGGACACCACCTGCCGCATGGTCCGCGCCCTGATCCGCTACGGGCGCTGACGGGCACCGCACGCACGGCGAAGGCCGCCGCCCCCGGACTTCCGGGAGCGGCGGCCTTCGTACGAAGGGCCCGCGATCTAGAGGTCGAAGTACAGCTCGAACTCGTGCGGGTGCGGGCGGAGCTGTATCGGGGCGATCTCGTTCGTGCGCTTGTAGTCGATCCAGGTCTCGATCAGGTCCGAGGTGAAGACGCCGCCGGCCTGGAGGTACTCGTTGTCCTCCTCCAGGGCCGAGAGGACGGCCTCCAGGTTGGTCGGGACCTGCGGGACGTTGGCGTGCTCCTCCGGAGCCAGCTCGTACAGGTCCTTGTCGATCGGCTCCAGCGGCTCGATCTTGTTCTTGATGCCGTCGAGGCCCGCGAGGAGCAGCGCCGAGAAGGCGAGGTACGGGTTCGAGGACGGGTCCGGCGCGCGGAACTCGACGCGCTTGGCCTTCGGGTTCGCGCCCGTGATCGGGATGCGCATGGCGGCGGAGCGGTTGCGCTGCGAGTACACCATGTTGACCGGGGCCTCGAAGCCCGGGACCAGGCGGTGGTACGAGTTCACCGTCGGGTTGGTGAAGGCGAGCAGCGACGGGGCGTGCTTGAGGATGCCGCCGATGTAGTAGCGGGCGGTGTCCGAGAGGCCCGCGTAGCCCGTCTCGTCGTAGAACAGCGGGTCGCCGTTGGCCCACAGCGACTGGTGGACGTGCATGCCCGAGCCGTTGTCGCCGAAGATCGGCTTCGGCATGAAGGTCGCGGTCTTGCCGTTGCGCCAGGCGACGTTCTTCACGATGTACTTGAAGAGCATCAGGTCGTCGGCCGCGGCGAGCAGCGTGTTGAACTTGTAGTTGATCTCGGCCTGGCCGGCGGTGCCGACCTCGTGGTGCTGGCGCTCGACCTGGAGGCCGACGTTCTCCAGCTCCAGGGAGATCTCGGAGCGCAGGTCGGCGAAGTGGTCCACCGGCGGGGCCGGGAAGTAGCCGCCCTTGTAGCGGACCTTGTAGCCGCGGTTGTTCTCCACCGCACCGGTGTTCCAGGCGCCGGCCTCGGAGTCGATGTGGTAGAAGCCCTGGTTCGCCGAGGTCTCGAAGCGCACCGAGTCGAAGACGTAGAACTCCGCCTCGGGGCCGAAGAACGCGGTGTCGGCGATGCCGGTGGAGGCCAGGTACGCCTCCGCCTTCTTCGCGATGTTCCGCGGGTCGCGGCTGTACTGCTCACCCGTGATCGGGTCGTGGATGAAGAAGTTGATGTTCAGCGTCTTGTCGCGGCGGAAGGGGTCCACGCGGGCCGTCGACAGGTCGGCGCGCAGCGCCATGTCGGACTCGTGGATCGCCTGGAAGCCGCGGATCGACGAGCCGTCGAAGGCGAGCTCCTCCGCCGGGTCGAAGGCCGATGCAGGGATCGTGAAGTGCTGCATCACACCCGGAAGGTCGCAGAACCGGACGTCGACCATCTTGACGTCGTTGTCCTTGATGAACTTCTGGGCCTCTTCGGCGTTCTGGAACCCGTTCGTCTGGGACATCCCACTCCTCCTACTCCCGGCCCGGGGAGGGGCGGGGTTGCAGCTCGGTCGTGCGGCCAGTGCGGTGGCACACGCTGGACCCGACCATAGGCAGACGTGATTTCTCAAGCATGACCCAATTGTTTCGTCGAAGTTAACCGGGGTGGGTGCTGGTCATGCCCGGAGCGCGCCCGGAGCGCGCCCGGACCGCGCCCGGCGCGGTCCGGAGGAGGCCGCCGGATGCCTTTCCCCACCCGGGCCGAAGAGATCGAGAACGGGCGCAGTACCGTGGTCGGGTGGACAACAGGCAAGCAATCGGATCGTGGCTCTCCGGCCCCCGCGCGGCGGCCGAGGACGCAGGCGTCGACTTCGGCTATCGCGGTCAGCAGCTGGGGCTGCCCGAGGAGGGTCCCGGTTCGATCGCCCGCCCCGGGCGCCGCCTCGGCGCCCTCGCCGCCGACTGGGCCCTCTGCATGCTGATCGCATACGGCCTGGTCACCGACGGCTACAACCAGGCCACCGGCAACTGGGCCCTCGGCATCCTGTTCGTCACCAGCGCCCTGACCGTCGGCACCGTCGGCGCCACGCCCGGCAAGCTCCTCTTCCGGCTGCGCGTCGTCTCCGTGCACGGCGGCCGGCTCGGCCCGCTGCGCGCGGTGCTCCGCTCGCTCCTCGTCTGCCTGGCGATCCCGGCCCTGATCTGGGACCGCGACGGCCGCGGCCTCCACGACCGCCTCTCCGGCGCCGTCCAGGTCCAGGTCTGACGCCGTACGGCCGCACGTACGAGGGAGGGGCTCCGGACCGCACGGTCCGGAGCCCCTCCCTCGTGTTCGGTCGGGCGCGTCAGCGCATCTTTCCGCCGCGCGGCATCCGCATGCCCTTCGGCATCGGGCCCTTCGGCAGGGGCATGTTGCTCATCAGGTCGCCCATCGCGCGCAGCCGGTCGTTGGCCGCGGTCACCTGCGGGCCGGAGAGCACCCGGGGCAGCTTCAGCATGGTCGTGCGGACCTTCTTCAGCGGCACCTGGCCCTCGCCGTCGCCGACGATGATGTCGTGCACCGGCACGTCCATCACGACGCGGTTCATGCGCTTCTTCTCCGCCGCGAGGAGGGCCTTGACCCGGTTCGGGTTGCCCTCGGCGACCAGGACGATGCCCGCCCGGCCGACCGCGCGGTGCACGACGTCCTGGTTGCGGTTCATCGCGACCGCGGGGGTCGTCGTCCAGCCGCGCCCGACGTTCTGCAGCACCGCCGCCGCCGCGCCCGGCTGGCCCTCCATCTGCCCGAAGGCCGCGCTCTCGGCGCGCCGCCCGAAGACGATGGCCATCGCCAGGAGCGCCAGGACGAAGCCCAGGATGCCCAGGTAGACCGGATGACCGATGAGGAAGCCGATCGCGAGGAGGACACCGAGTACGCCGATGCCCACGCCCGCGACGACGAGACCGACCTTCGGGTCGGCCTTCCGGGTCATCTTGTACGTGAGGGCGATCTGCTTCAGTCGCCCGGGGTTGGCAGCGTCAGCGCTGCTCGTGTTTGCCTTCCTCGCCATGTCCTGAAGTTTACGTGGCCCGGGAAGCGCGGCCCGACGCGACCTCCATCACGCGCTGGGCCTCGACCCGGTCCTTGGCGCGGCGCCGGTCCTCCAGGACGGAGTTCCAGGCGTTGCGCCGGGCGGTGCGCTGTCCCGAGCCCAGGAGCAGCGATTCCACGACCCTCAGGGCGTCGGTGACGGACGGGATCGCGGTGACGCGGACGTGCGTCGATGCGGCCGGCATGGCGGGGTCCTCCCTCGATGGCGGGTGAGACGAGGTGGGGGTGTGAGCGGGTGGTGGCGGTGTGTGAAACCAGGCTCACAGATCGGTGTTACCAGGGCGTGACCCGACGGTCAAACACTGATGAAACGTCGGTGCGGCCGGTCGGCCCAGCGGGAGGACGGCGGCGCGGCCCGTACGCACCCGCTGAGCTGCGGGGTCGTAGGGACCGCACCGGATCCGGCCACTACCGGCCGGTAACCACTTGTGCTCGGATTCACGCGAGGGTGCGCCCGCCCGTGCGCGCACGGCTCACGCGGTCTGCGCGGCCACCCGCTTCTCCGGCCTTCGGTCGCGCTCCGCCTCGCCACCGCTCCGGCCGCGTGCCCGCCCTCGTTCCTCGGGCGGACCCGCGACCTACGCTCCGGCTCGGCTGCGCCGCTCCATCGCCTGCTGGTAGAGCCGCCCCGCGCGGTACGAGGAGCGGACCAGCGGGCCCGACATCACGCCGGAGAAGCCGATCTCGTCGGCCTCCTCCTTCAGCTCCACGAACTCCTGCGGCTTCACCCAGCGCTCCACCGGGTGGTGGCGGACCGAGGGGCGCAGGTACTGGGTGATCGTGATGAGCTCGCAGCCCGCGTCGTGCAGCTGCTGGAGCGCCTCGCTGATCTCCTCGCGGGTCTCGCCCATGCCGAGGATCAGGTTCGACTTCGTGACCAGACCGTAGTCACGCGCCCGCGTGATGACGTCCAGGGAGCGCTCGTACCGGAAGCCGGGGCGGATGCGCTTGAAGATGCGCGGCACCGTCTCCACGTTGTGCGCGAAGACCTCGGGGCGGGAGTCGAAGACCTGCTCCAGGAGCTCCGGCACCGCGTTGAAGTCGGGGGCGAGCAGCTCGACCTTCGTACGGCCGGCCTCGCGGTCCGCCGTCTGCTGGTGGATCTGGCGCACGGTCTCCGCGTACAGCCAGGCGCCGCCGTCCTCCAGGTCGTCGCGCGCGACGCCGGTGATCGTGGCGTAGTTCAGGTCCATCGTGACGACCGACTCGCCCACGCGGCGCGGCTCGTCGCGGTCGAGGGCCTGCGGCTTGCCCGTGTCGATCTGGCAGAAGTCGCAGCGCCGGGTGCACTGGTCGCCGCCGATGAGGAAGGTCGCCTCGCGGTCCTCCCAGCACTCGAAGATGTTGGGACAGCCCGCCTCCTGGCAGACCGTGTGCAGGCCCTCGCTCTTCACGAGGCCCTGCATCTTCGTGTACTCGGGCCCCATCTTCGCCCGGGTCTTGATCCACTCGGGCTTGCGCTCGATGGGGGTCTGGGCGTTCCGGACCTCCAGGCGCAGCATCTTGCGTCCGTCGGGTGCGACTGCGGACACATCGGCTCCTGTAGCTTCGATTCTTCGGCGTACACCAGGGTACGCCCGTGGCTTCCATGCCTGCCTACGTCCGGCCAACCTCTGGCCATCGCCCCCGCATTCCCGGGGCCGTGCGGACGGGGCGGCCCGGGGTCAGGCGGACGCGGGCTCCACGGTCCGGGGGGCGCCGGACGCGGGCTCCACGGCCCGGGGCTTGAGGTCCGCGTGCTCCAGGACCTCCCGCAGGTGCTTCTCCACCACCGGCAGCACCTCCCGGACCGTGACGTCCCGGCCCAGCTCGTTGGCGAGCGAGGTGACGCCCGCGTCGCGGATGCCGCACGGGATGATCCGGTCGAACCAGGCGTTGTCCGGGTTCACGTTGAGCGCGAAGCCGTGCATCGTGACGCCCTTGGCGACCCGGATGCCGATCGCCGCCAGCTTCCGGTCCTCGCGGCGCTGGCCGGCGTTGGAGGGCGCGTACTCCGGCCCGTTCAGGCGCGGGTCGAACTCCTCGTCGTTCAGACGCGGGTCGAAGTCGAGCGAGAGCCCACCGAGCGACGGCCGCCGCTCCACCGGATCGCCGAGCACCCACACCCCGCTGCGGCCCTCGATCCGCGTCGTCTCCACGCCGAACTCCGCGGCCGTGCGGATCAGGGCCTCCTCCAGGCGCCGCACGTGCGCGACGACGTCCACCGGGCGGGGCAGCTTCATGATCGGGTAGCCGACCAGCTGTCCGGGGCCGTGCCAGGTGATCTTGCCGCCCCGGTCCACGTCCACCACCGGCGTCCCGTCGAGCGGGCGCTCGCTCTCCGCCGTGCGCCGGCCGGCCGTGTAGACCGGCGGGTGCTCCAGGAGCAGACAGGTGTCCTCGACCTCGTCGGCGAACCGCGCGGCGTGCACCTCGCGCTGCCTGTCCCAGGCCACCCGGTAGTCGACGGCGTCCTCGCCGAAGCCGAGACGGACGAATCGCAGCTCACTCACGGCCATGCCTCCTCCTGTGCCGGGAGTCCGGGGACCGGGGATCATCCCGGGCCGGTTCGGCACCATGCGTCATTCGCGCCCATGCCACTGTACGGCGGCGCCGGGACCACCCCTCCGGCGGGCGGACGGAGCGCCCGGGCGGGGCGCCCACGTCAGCGATGCCGTCAATCCTCACACGATCGGATGAATGTGGGGCGAAGGCGGCGGTACGGACCGCGCGGGCCGCTAAATTCACGCCGTTCCAGGAGGGTCCGAAGGGGTGCCGCCCGGGCCCGGAAAACAGGAGACCGCACAGCTGATGACGGAACGACCCCCGCAGCGCATCCCGAACAGCCGGCTCGCCGCGCTCATCGCCGAAGCAGGGTTCTCCCACGCGGGCCTCGCCAGACGGGTGGACCAGCTGGGCCTGGAACACGGCCTCGACCTGCGGTACGACAAGACCTCCGTGACCCGCTGGCTCCGCGGCCAGCAGCCGCGCGGCACCACCCCCGCCCTCATCGCCGAGGTCTTCACCCGCCGCCTGGGCCGCCGGCTCTCCGCCCAGGACCTCGGCCTCGACGCCTGCGCGCCCGTCTACGCGGGCCTGGAGTTCGCCGCCACCCCCGAGGAGGCGGTCGACATCGTCAGCGGCCTGTGGCGCAAGGACTCCGGCAGCCACGCCGAACTCCGCAAGATCGCCTTCACCCCGGCGGGCCTGGTCGTCCCCAGCCGGGACTGGCTGATCGGCCGCGCCGACGAGCGGGTGGCACGCGGCGAATCCGCCCCCTCCCGCCCCTCCGCCGGGGCGCCCCCGCACGATCCCCGGGTCCCGGCCCAGGGCCGCTTCTCCGTCCCCCGCCAGCGCGGCACGGACCGGGGCCCCGGACAGCGCGTCTCCAGCGGCGACGTCGCCGCCCTCCGCTCGGTCGGCGAACTCTTCCGCACCCTCGACCACGCCTACGGCGGCGGCCACGCCCGCCAGGCCCTCGTCCGCTACCTGGAGCACGAGGCCGAGCCGATGCTGCGGGGCACGTACGGCGAGTCCACCGGCCGCCGCCTCTTCGCCGCCGCCGCCGACCTCACCCGGCTCGCGGGCTGGACCTCGTACGACATCGCCGCCCACGGCCTCGCCCAGCGCTACTTCGTCCAGGCGCTGCGCCTCGCACAGGCCGCCGGGGACCGGGCGTACGGCTCGTACGTGCTCCTCACCATGAGCCGCCAGGCCGTCTACCTCGGCCACGGGCGGGAGGCCGTGCAGCTCGCCCGGGTCGCCCAGCAGGGCGTCGGACCCGCCGCGCCGCCCGTCGTCCAGGCGATGCTGCACGCCGTCGAGGCGCGCGGCCACGCCGTCCTGGAGGAGGCGCGCGCGTGCAGCGCCTCCCTCGTCCGGGCCGAACGGGCCCTGGGGGCGGCCCGGCCCGGTGACGAGGTGCCGTACTGGGCCCGGGCCTTCGACGAGGCGCAGCTCGCCGACGAGCTCGCGCACTGCCACCGCGACCTCCAGCAGTACCGCCCCGCCGCCCAGCACGCCGAGCGCTCCCTCCAGCTCCGCGCCCCCGGCTACGCCCGCAGCCGCCTCTTCTGCCGGGTCGTCCTCGCCACCTCCCGGCTCGCCCTCGGCGAACTGGAGCAGGCCTGCGCGCTCGGCGCCGAGGCCGCCAAGGAGGCCTCCGAGATGCGCTCCGCCCGCGCCGCCGAGTACGTACGCGACTTCGAGCGCCGCCTGGAGCCCTACCGCGACGCGGCCGCCACCCGCGCCTACCGCGACCGGGTGGCCGCGATCGGCTGACCGGAGCCCGCCCGGCCACCGGGCGCCCCGGCCCGCGGGGCCGTCGACGCGAGCGGGGGGCGGGCGGGCCGACGGTGCGCGGGCTCTGCGGCACGGCAGGGCGTCCCGCTGTCGGACGGGTCTTCTCCTTCAACGGGATTTCATCGGTCGTGCAGTGGCTCGGAGCAGGATGGGCGACGTCGCGTCGCAAGGCTCCGCCGGGGACCCGGCGCGTGCAGCACCCCCACCCGAGACCGGCGACGAGCGCTCCCGGCACCTGCCGCGGCCGTCGTCCGGCTCCGATCGTGATCGGAGGGACAAGCCCTCGTGCTCGTCCGACCGGGGCCGGCCCACACCTCACCCACGGGGAACACCTTGAAGATCCGACCGAAGCACGCCGCCCTGATCGCCCTCTCCACCGTCCTCCTCACCGCCTGCTCCTCCGGACAAGAGCTCTCGTACGGCGGGAAGGCCACCGGAGAGGACCTCGAAGTGACCGTCCTGAGGGTGGAACAGGGCGGCGCCGACGACCTGTCCGTGCTCCGGAATCCCGAGCGGTACGCGGGGCGGACGCCGTACTACGTCCACTACCGCGTCACCAAGACCACGGACGGGGCCGCCGAGTGGCCCGACCTCGACGTCAGCGGTGACGAGGGGCGACTGACGCATCTGAGCATCCGGCCCGGTTTCCCCACCCCGACTGTCGACGCGAACGGCGACGTCACCATGGTTCCGGCACCGGAGTTCACGGCGTGCGTCCCCGATGACACGGACGGGAAGGACTTCGACGCCGCCCCGAAGGGCAGGAGCTACCCGTCGTGCGGCGTCTACCTCACCGACGAGGGCGGAACGGGACCGACCCGGGTCGAGTGGCTGCCCGGCTCCGGCAAGGGGGACCCGATCGCCGTCTGGAAGTGACGCCACCGGCCCCATGACGTCGCCGCGCGACCCCGACGCGGACGAGGACGGCGAGGGCATCGCCGCCGACACGCGCGCCGCCGAGGCCGTGCCCGGGCGTGCCGTACGGACGGCACCGGCCGGGGAGAGGACTGGTACCGGCAGGCCGGCCACCCGTCGAAGCCGGAAGCGGGCGATCCCCGGGGCCCTTCCCCCGTGAGCGTCTCCACCCGCGACGGTCCGGCTCCCCACACCCCGCGCGCGGGAAACGCGACTGCCTGCACACCGCGCGGGAGGGGCGACGGCAACATCCCACGCGCGCGGGGGAAACGCCCGCTTCCCGGCCTTCTGCGACACGCTTCAGGCCGTCTCCCGGGCCGGGAGCTCCGCCGGGAGGCGGACGCCCAGGTCCGTCAGGAGGGCGCGGGCCGCGCGGTGGCCCGAGGCGAGGGCGCCCCGGGGGCTGCTCGTGGCGCGGTGGTCGCCGCAGACGTAGAGCCCCGCGAGCAGCCGGACCGAGCGGTGCCCGTCGTGCCCGGGCGGCATCGCGGGGACCGCGTCCGGGGTGTGCCGGAGCGCCAGCAGCTCCCACTCGTCGGTCGACGTGCCGTACAGCGTGGCGAGGTGCTTGCGGACCCGCCGCTCCGTGTCGTCCGGCGGCGTCCCGAGCACCGTCGAGGTGATCAGGGCCCGGCCCGCCGGGGCGCGGCCCGGGTCGACCGCGCTCATCACGGACGTGTGGGCCACCGGCCCGCCCGGGTCCGACTCCAGGAGCAGCACCGGATCGCCGGTGGGCGCGACCGGCGCCGTGTGGTGCAGGACCGTCACGGCGTGGAACGCGGGCGTCCGCAGCCCCGGCAGCAGCTCCGCCGCCGTGCGCGCCCCCGTGGCCAGGACCACCGAGCGACAGCGGAACACCCCGTGCTCCGCCGTCGTGACCCGGGACACGGACGCCTCCGTGACCCGTACGCCGGTACGGACCGTGCCCGGCGGCAGCCCGGCCGCCAGCAGCTCCGGGAGCGCCGCCGCGCCGCCCTCCGGCACCGCGAGCCGCCCCCGGGCGAAGGCGCGCAGCGCCAGGTCCGCCCGCCGACTGGACGTGCCGAGGTCCGGGTCCGCCAGGAGCGCCGCGAGCAGCGGCCGCAGCACCCCCTGGACGGTCCGGGCCGGCAGCCGCGCGTTCAGGGCCTCGCGCGCGGTCCGCTCGGGCCGGGCCAGGATCCGCTGCGGCGGGGTCGCGGCGAGCCGCACGAGGGACGCGCCGAGCCGCGCCTGGTCGAGCGAGGCCGCCGGACGGCGGGGGGCGCTCGCGAGGGCGCGCGCCACGCTGAACGCTCCCCCCACGCTCCGGCCGCCCGCCGTCCGGGGCGCTCCGGCCGCCCGGCGCGGGTGCGACGCACCCCACCGCGCGTACCGGCCGTCGCTGTGCACGAGGACCCCCGGGGCGAAGGGCCGCAGCGCGAGGCGGTCGAGCCCCGGCAGGGTGCGCAGTTCCCCGTACGAGAGGGTGAGCGGCGGGCCCACCCGGTCGAGCCGGAAGCCGTCGACGGACGCGGTCGCCATCCGGCCCCCGATCCACGGCTCCGCCTCCAGGACGGCGACGGAGAGCCCGGCGCGGGTCAGCCGGTGGGCGGCCGCGAGCCCCGCCGCCCCGGCCCCCACGACGACCACGTCGACGGTTCCGCCGGTTCCGCCGGTGTCGCCCGTGGTGACTGTGCTGATGGTGTGTTCCGTGCTGCTGACGGTGTTGTCTGCGCTGCTGAGCACGTGCCCCTCCCCAGGTCGGCGCGGCCGGTGGGAGGCCTATGCCCCCAACGGGCCTCCGGAATGCCGGAGTTCACGGTCCGCGTCGAGCCTAGGCAGCGCTCCCACGGGTGCCAGGAGCGCGCGACCGGGGTGCGCGCGGCACGGGGGAGCACGGAGGGGGCGGGGGAGGGTCGCGGACCGCCTTGCCGTCGGGGCGCGGATCAGCGGGCGGCGGCCCGGATCGCCTCGTCGACCGTCGGGAACGCGAAGTCGAAGCCGGTCTCCAACAGACGCCCCGGCAGCACCCGCTGACTGCCCAGCACGTCCTGCGCGAAGTCCCCGAGGGCGATCCGCAGGGCCGGCGCCGGGACCGTGAGGAGGGTCGGCCGGCGCAGCACCCGGCCCATCGCCGCCGTCACCTCGCGGTTGGTGACCGGCTCGGGGGCCGTCAGGTTCACCGGGCCCGACAGGGACGGGGTGTCCACCATGTGGCGCAGGGCGGCCACCTCGTCGTGCAGGGAGATGAAGGACCAGTACTGGCGGCCGTCGCCCATCCGCCCGCCGAGCCCGGCGCGGAAGAGCGGGAAGAGCCGCCCCCAGGCCCCGCCCTCGCGGGCCACCACCAGACCGGTGCGGGCGTGGGCGACCCGGACGCCGGCCTCCTCGGCCGGGGCCGCCGCGGCCTCCCACTCCACGCAGACCGAGGGCAGGAAGCCCGTCCCCGCCGGGGCGTCCTCGTCGACCGCGCGGCTGCCGGTGTCCCCGTACCAGCCGATCGCCGTGCCGCACACCAGGACCTCCGGCGGCTCCGCGAGCGAGGCGAGCGCCTGGGCGACCGCCGTCGTGCCGAGCACCCGGCTGTCCCGGATCTCCTTCTTGTACGCCTCGTTCCAGCGGCGCTCGCCGACCCCGGCGCCCGCCAGGTGCACGACGGCGTCCACGCCGACGAGCCCGGCGGCGTCCACGTACAGCCGCTCGGGATCCCACTCGACCTCGTCGGCGGTACGGGCCGGGCGGCGGACGAGCCGGAGGACGTCGTGTCCGTCGGCGCGCAGGGAACGGACCAGGGCCGAGCCGATGAGCCCGGAGGCGCCGGTGACGGCGACACGCTTGCGGGAGGCGGAACGCTGCATGGGTCCATCCTGCCCCCTCCCGGCCGGGGCATGGCACAGTGACCGTCATGACCGAGCCGGAGAAGAACGCGCCCGAGGCGGAAGCGCCCGAGGCGGGAGCGCCGGAGGCGGGAGCGTCCGAGAAGAACGCGCCCGAGGCGGAAGCGCCGGAGAAGAACGCGCCCGAGGCGGGAGCGTCCGAGGCGGGAGCGCCGGAGGCGGGAGCGTCCAAGAAGAACGCGCCCGAGGCGGAAGCGCCGGAGAAGAACGCGCCCGAGGCGGAAGCGCCGGAGACGGAAGCGTCCGAGACGCTGATACGCGTCGCCGTCCACGGCGACGACGCCGACCTCGGCGCCCTCGACCGGGACACCTGGTCCCCCCTCCACGCGGTGGTGCCCGCGCCGGTCCCGCCGTACGGCCCCTTCTTCGACGACCGCCACCTGCCCGAGGACTACCTGGTGGCGGTGGCCGGCGGCGAACTCGTCGGCTACGTCCGGGTCGCGCAGCCCATCCCGCTCGCCTCCCACGCGCACGTGCTCCAGATCCAGGGCCTGGTGGTCGCCGGGTCCGCCCGGGGGAGGGGCGTCGCGCGGGCGCTGCTGCGGGCGGCCGGGGACCTGGCGCGGAAGCGGGGCGCCACCCGGCTCACCCTGCGGGTCCTCGGGCACAACGCCCCGGCCCGCGCGCTGTACGCCTCCGAGGGCTTCGCGGTGGAGGGCGTCCTGCCGGGGGAGTTCCTGATCGACGGGGAGTACGTGGACGACGTGTGCATGGGGCGGTCGCTGGCGGGCTGAGGAGACCCCGGCCGGTTTCCGCGCCCCGCCCGGGCCCGGACGAGCCCGCTCCCGGTCACCCCGCCCCGAAGCGCTCCCACAGCCGGGGGAAGCGGGCCGCCAGGGCCTCGTCGTCCGTCAGGTCGATCGGGGTCCCGAGCGGCTCGCCCCCCGGCATCGGAATGCCCAGGTCCGGCGTCTCGGCCCCGGTCAGTGCCTCGTACGCCTCGTCCGCCGCGAAACCGATCTCCTCGCCGTCCCCGTCGATCTCCACGTCGAAGTCGTCCAGCAGCTCCGCGAGCGAGTCCGGGTCGTGCACGGCCCCCTCGTACACCTCCCGGCCCTGGCCGATCAGCCAGCAGCGGAAGGAGTCGAAGGCCTCCTCGCCCGCCCCGTCGAACAGCACGGCCGCCGCGCCCCACAGGTCCCAGAGGTACGCGCGGTTGTAGCGGGCCTCGAAATGGCGCGCGTAGTCGAGCACCGAGTCGGGGTCCAGCCGGGTCAGCCGCTCCACCAGCAGGTCCGCCTGCTCCTCGGCGTCGCCCTCGGCGTCCTCCCGGGCGGCGTCGACGATCTTCCAGAACTCGGTCTCGTCCATCACGGGACCAGCATCCTGCCCCGGAGGGAACGACGCACCCGGAAAGCCCGAAATGAATCCGGACAGAAGGTGTCTTGCTTTCCTGCCAGCCTGGTCCCCATGAGCACCGAGACACCCGACAACAAGCCCCTGCGCGGACGGATCTGCCTGGTCGCCGGGGCGACCCGGGGCGCCGGACGGGCCATCGCCGTCCAACTGGGCACCGCCGGAGCCACCGTCTACGTCACCGGGCGCACCACGCGCGACAAGGTCAGCGAGGTCGGCCGGACCACCGAGACCATCGAGGAGACCGCCGAACTGGTGACGGCCGCCGGAGGCGAGGGCGTCGCCGTCCCCACCGACCACCTGGAACCGGAACAGGTCCGCGCCCTGGTCGACCGGATCGACCGCGAGCGGGGCCGCCTCGACGTCCTGGTCAACGACATCTGGGGCGGCGAGCACCTGGTCGTCGCCGGGTTCGACAAGAAGATCTGGGAGGTGGACCTCACCGACGGCCTGCGGATGCTGGAGCTGGGCGTCAAGAGCCACCTGATCACCAGCGCGGCCGCCACCCCGCTGCTCGTCCGCAACCCCGGAGGCCTCCTCGTCGAGGTCACCGACGGCACCCAGGAGTACAACGGCACCCGCTACCGCGAGAACGTCTACTACGACCTCGCCAAGAACGCCCCGATCCGGATGGCGTTCGGCCTCGCCCGCGAACTGGAGCCGGCCGGCTGCACGGCCGTCGCGCTCACCCCGGGCTGGCTCCGCTCGGAGCAGATGCTGGACCACTTCGGCGTCACCGAGGAGAACTGGCGCGACGCCGCCGAGAAGCTCCCCGACTTCGCCGTCGCGGAGTCCCCGGTCTACGTCGGCCGCGCGGTCGCCGCCCTCGCCGCCGACCCCGACCGGGCCCGCTGGAACGGCCGCTCCCTCTCCAGCGGACAGCTGGCGAAGGAGTACGGCTTCACCGACGCGGACGGCTCGCGGCCGGACGCGTGGGGCTTCATCGTCGCCAAGGAGAAGGACGAGAACGTGTCGGTGGACGACTACCGGTAGACCGACGAAGGAGACGACCGGGGCCTGTCCGGCGGATCAGGGTCGGACAGGCCCTACCGGTAGAGCCGTCCCAAACCCCGCGCCGCCTCCGCGAACCGCTCCCGGAGCGCGGCCGGGGCCACCGCCTCCGCCTCCGGGCCGAGCCCGAGCAGCTGCCCGAAGGCGACCTCCTCGCTCTCGACCCGCAGGGCCACCCGCAGCCGCCCGTCGGCCTCCGCCGTGCCCGCCGCCAGGGCCTCTTCGGCCGCCGCCCGGTCCGTCACGTACGGCAGCCGCCGCGCCCCCTCCTCCGTCAGGAGCAGCACGGCCTCGGCCCGGAGCAGGGAACGGGTGAACTCCAGGGAGCGGGCGGACCAGAAGGCGGGCAGGTCGAAGTCCGGGTCGCGCTCGAAGCGCTCCCCGCCCACCGCCACCGCGGTGAACCGGTCCACCCGGTACGTACGGAACGAACCGTCCGTCCACGCGCACGCGTACCAGACGCCCGCCTTCAGGACGAGCCCGTACGGCCGCAGCTCCCGCTCCACCTCCGTGCCGTCCCCGCGCCGGTAGCGGACCCGGGCGCACCGGTCGTCCCAGACCGCCTCCGCGAGCGCGGGCAGCAGCTCCGGGGTCACCGGTTCCTGGTACCAGCCGGGCGCGTCCAGGTGGAAGCGCTGGGCCGCCGTGCGGGGCGCGTCCCGCAGCGACGGGAGCAGCGCCGCCGACACCTTCAGGCGGGCCGCCGAGGCCGCGTCCTCCAGGCCCATGTCCCGCAGCGCGCCCGGAAGGCCCGACAGGAACAGCGCCTCCGCCTCGCCCCGGGCGAGCCCGGTGAGCCGGGTGCGGTAGCCGTCGACGAGCCGGTAGCCGCCGCCCCGGCCCCGGTCCGCGTACACCGGCACCCCCGCCTCCGAGAGCGCGAGGGCGTCCCGGGCGACCGTCCGCTCCGACACCTCCAGCTCGGCGGCGAGTTCGGCCGCCGTCATCGACGGGCGGGACTGGAGCAGCAGGACCAACTTGATGAGGCGGGCGGCACGCATGACTCCATCATGCGTGCCGCCCGCCCCGTGGAACGGAAGGACCCTTACAGGCCGTAGCGCTCGCGCGCCTCCTTCACGGCCGACGCCGGCACCTCGCCGCGCCGCGCGAGCTGCGCGAGCGCCGCGACGACGATCGACTGCGCGTCGACGCCGAAGTGGCGGCGGGCCGCGTCGCGGGTGTCCGAGAGGCCGAAGCCGTCGGCACCGAGCGAGGACCAGTCCTGCTCGACCCACTGCGCGATCTGGTCCGGAACCTGGCGCATGTAGTCGGAGACCGCGAGCACCGGGCCCTCGGCGCCCGCCAGGGCCTCGCGGACGTACGGCACCCGCTCCTCGCCGCGCAGCAGCGCCGCGTCCGCCTCCAGGGCGTCGCGCCGCAGCTCCGTCCAGGAGGTCGCGGACCACACGTCGGCGGCCACGCCCCACTCGGCGGCGAGCAGCTTCTGCGCCTCCAGGGCCCAGTGGATGGCCGTGCCGGAGGAGAGCAGCTGGATGCGGGAGGGGTTCGCCGGCAGGTCGACCCCGGCGGACTCGGCCGTGTTGAAGCGGTACAGGCCCTTGACGATGCCCTCGTCGATCCCGGCCGGCTTGGCGGGCTGCGGCATCGGCTCGTTGTAGACCGTGAGGTAGTAGAAGACGTCCTGGTCCTCGCCCTCGGCGGCCTCGCCGTACATCCGGCGCAGGCCCTCCTTGACGATGGCCGCGACCTCGTAGGCGAACGCCGGGTCGTACGTCAGGGCCGCCGGGTTGGTGGCCGCGATCACCGGCGAGTGCCCGTCGGCGTGCTGGAGGCCCTCACCGGTCAGGGTGGTGCGGCCGGCGGTCGCGCCGACGAGGAAGCCGCGGCCGAGCTGGTCGCCGAGCTGCCACATCTGGTCGGCGGTCCGCTGCCAGCCGAACATCGAGTAGAAGATGTAGAACGGGATCATCGCCTCGCCGTGCGTGGAGTACGCGGTGGAAGCGGCGATGAAGTCGGCCATCGAACCGGCCTCGGTGATCCCCTCGTTGAGGATCTGGCCGTTCTTGGCCTCCTTGTAGTACATCAGCTGGTCGCGGTCGACCGGCTCGTACGTCTGGCCCTTCGGCGAGTAGATGCCGAGGGACGGGAAGAGGCTCTCCATGCCGAAGGTGCGGGCCTCGTCCGGGACGATCGGGACCCAGCGCCTGCCGGTCTCCTTGTCGCGGATCAGGTCCTTGACCAGGCGCACGAACGCCATGGTCGTGGCCATCGACTGCGCGCCGGAGCCCTTGTCGAAGGCGGTGAACGCCTTCTCGGCCGGGGCCGGCAGCGGGGCCAGCGGGTGGACGCGGCGGGCCGGGGCCGGGCCGCCGAGCGCCGCGCGGCGCTCCTGGAGGTAGCGGACCTCGGGGGAGTCGGCGCCGGGGTGGCCGTAGGGCACCTGGCCGTCGACGAACTGCGCGTCGGAGATGGGGAGTCCGAGGAGGTCGCGCATGTTCTTGAACTCGTCGGTGGAGAGCTTCTTCATCTGGTGGTTCGCGTTCTTCGACGCGAAGCCCTCACCGAGGGTGAAGCCCTTGACGGTCTGCGCGAGGATGACCGTCGGCGCGCCCTCGAACTCCAGGGCGGCCTTGTACGCGGCGTACACCTTGCGCGGCTCGTGGCCACCGCGCGAGAGGTGGAAGCACTCCAGGATCTTGTCGTCGCTCAGCAGCTTCGCCATCTCGACGAGCGCCGGCTCCTTGCCGAAGAAGTCCTGGCGGATGTAGGCGGCGTCGCGGGTCTGGTACGTCTGGACCTGCGCGTCCGGCACCTCACGGAGGCGGCGGACCAGGGCGCCGGTGGTGTCGAGCGCGAACAGCTCGTCCCAGGCGTTGCCCCACAGCGACTTCACGACGTTCCAGCCGGCGCCGCGGAACTGGGCCTCCAGCTCCTGCACGATCTTGAAGTTGGCGCGGACCGGACCGTCGAGGCGCTGCAGGTTGCAGTTGATGACGAAGGTCAGGTTGTCCAGGCCCTCGCGGGCCGCGAGCGCGAGGGCCGCGGTCGACTCGGGCTCGTCCATCTCGCCGTCGCCGAGGAACGCCCACACGTGCGAGGCGGAGACGTCCTTGATGCCGCGGTTGGTCAGGTAGCGGTTGAAGCGCGCCTGGTAGATCGCGGAGAGCGGGCCCAGGCCCATGGAGACGGTCGGGAACTCCCACAGCCAGGGGAGGCGCCGCGGGTGCGGGTAGGAGGGCAGGCCGTTGCCGCCGGACTCCTGCCGGAAGTTGTCGAGGTGCGCCTCGTTCAGGCGTCCGTCGAGGAAGGCGCGGGCGTAGATGCCGGGGGAGGCGTGGCCCTGGATGTAGAGCTGGTCGCCGGAGCCGGGGGCGTCCTGCGACTCCTTGCCCTTGAAGAAGTGGTTGAAGCCCGTCTCGTACAGCCAGGCCGCGGAGGCGAAGGTGGCGATGTGGCCGCCGACGCCGTACTTGGAGCCGCGGGAGACCATCGCGGCCGCGTTCCAGCGGTTCCACGCGGTGATCTTCCGCTCCATCTCCTCGTCGCCGCCGAACTCGGTGACCGAGGGTTCGGCGGAGGTGGGGATGGTGTTGACGTAGTCCGTCTCCAGGAGCTTGGGGAGGGCGAGGCCCGCGCCCTCGGCGTGCTGGAGCGTGCGGCGCATCAGGTAGGCGGCCCGGTGCGGGCCGGCGGCCTTGGTGACGGCGTCCAGGGAGGCCGCCCACTCGGCGGTCTCCTCGGTGTCACGGTCCGGGAGCTGGTCGAGCTCGCTCGGAATCTTGCCTACGGGATCGGTCATGATCGCCGCCTTCCGGACAGGTGGGGGTGGAGATGGGGCCCTTGTCTGGCAGGACAGGGCGAAGGGCCGGGTACGGCCCGCCGAAGACTGTAAACCGGCGATCGATGATCGATCAAAGGGTTGAAGGGGAAAACCTCTCCGGATCGAGAAAGTCGGCACAGGGTGCCGCGAAAAAGGGCACCCGGTGCCTTGTTTTCGCAGGTGAGACCGGTTCTCTGAGGGGGCGCGCGCACGGATGAGCGGGCGTGCGGGCGGGGACGAGGGGGTGTGCGGGCACGAAGAAGCGGGCCCGTCGAAGGACGGACCCGCCGGTGTTCCCGTACGGCCCGCCGGTGTTCCCGTACGGTCGGACCGCCGGGCTCTCCGTACGGTCGGACGCCGGGCCCTCCGTACGGTCAGGCGCGCGGCGCGCAGCCCAGGACGTGCGCCTTCACCAGGGCGCCGATGTTCGGGTCGCCCCGCCGGAAGGCCTCCACCAGCTCCTGGTGCTCCTCCGCGTACGACTTCTGGACCGTCCCCAGCCAGCGGATCGAGAGGGCCGTGAAGACCTCGATGCCGAGCGTCTCCCAGGTGTGCAGCAGCACGGCGTTCCCCGCGGCCTTCACCAGCTCCCGGTGGAAGGCCACCGTGTGCCGCACCTGCGCCGTCCCGTCCGAGGCCGCGTCCGCCTCGTACAGGGCCGCCACGTGCGGCTCCAGGGCCGAGCAGTCCGCCGAGAGGCGCCCGGCCGCCAGCTCGGCCGCGATCTGCTCCAGACCGGCCCGTACGGGGTAGCTCTCCTCCAGGTCGGCCGCGGTCAGGTTGCGGACCCGGACGCCCTTGTTGGGCGCCGACTCGATCAGCCGCAGCGACTCCAGCTCGCGCAGCGCCTCGCGGACCGGGGTCTGGCTGACCTCCAGCTCGGTCGCGATCCGGCGCTCCACGATCCGCTCGCCCGGCTTCCAGCGGCCGCTCACGATCCCCTCCACGATGTGCTCGCGGATCTGTTCGCGCAGCGAGTGGACGACGGGGACGGTCATGAAGGGCTCCTCGGGGAGTGTTGACCCTTAGACAATACGGCGGCGCCCCCGTCCGGAAACACTTCCGGACGGGGGCGCCGCAGGTGAGGCTCGTTACGTTGCGGACGGGCCGGAGCCCGCCCGCACGCGCCTACAGGCCGAGGTCGACCTCGAACTCGCCGGCCTCCAGGATCGCCTTGACGGCCGTCAGGTAGCGGGCGGCGTCGGCGCCGTCCACCAGACGGTGGTCGTAGGACAGCGCGACGTACGTCATGTCGCGGATCGCGATCGTCTCGCCCAGGTCCGGGTGGTCGATGACGACCGGACGGCGCACGGTGGCGCCGATGCCCAGGATGGCGACCTGGTTCGGGGGCACGATGATCGTGTCGAACAGCGCGCCGCGCGAACCGGTGTTGGAGATAGTGAAGGTCGCGCCGGCCAGGTCGTCCGGCGTGATCTTGCCGGCACGCACGGCGCCGGCGAGGTCCGCGGTCTTCTTCGAGATGCCGGCGATGTTGAGGTCGCCCGCACCCTTGATGACCGGGGTCATCAGACCCTTCTCGGAGTCCACCGCGATACCGATGTTCTCGGTGTCGAAGTAGGTGATCGTGCCCTCGTCCTCGTTGATCCGGGCGTTGATGACCGGGTGGGCCTTCAGCGCCTGGGCCGCCGCCTTCACGAAGAACGGCATCGGGGAGAGCTTGACGCCCTCACGGGCGGCGAAGGCGTCCTTGGCGCGGGCGCGCAGCTTCATCAGCTTGGTGATGTCGACCTCGACGACCGAGGTCAGCTGGGCCTGGCCGTGCAGCGCCTTCATCATGTTGTCGCCGATGACCTTGCGCATGCGGGTCATCTTGACGGTCTGGCCGCGCAGCGGGGAGGCCTCCAGCGCGGGGGCCTTCGGCGCGGACGCGGCCGGAGCGGCGGCGGCCGGGGCCTGCTGGGCGGCCTTCTTGGCCTCGGCGGCCGCGAGGACGTCCTGCTTGCGGATGCGGCCGCCGACGCCGGAGCCCTTGACGGAGCCCAGGTCGACACCGTTCTCGGTGGCGAGCTTGCGGACCAGCGGGGTCACGTACGCGCCGTCCTCCGACGGCGCAGCGGGGGCCGGGGCGGACGGAACGGGGGTGACCACGGCCGGGGCGGTGGAGGGCGCGGCCTGGGCCGGAGCGGCCGGAGCCGGAGCGGCCGGAGCCGGAGCGGCCGGAGCCGGAGCCTGGGCGGCCGGAGCCGGGGCGGCGGGGGCGGCCGGGGCGGGAGCCGGAGCCGGGGCGGGGGCCGCGGGGGCCTCCTCCTGCTTCGGGGCCGGAGCGGCCTCGGGGGCCGGGGCCTCCTGCGCCGGGGCGGCGGCCGGAGCCGAGCCCGCGGCACCGATGACGGCCAGCTTGGCGCCGACCTCGGCGGTCTCGTCCTCGTTGACGACGATCTCCAGGAGGACGCCGGAGGCCGGGGCCGGGATCTCGGTGTCGACCTTGTCCGTGGAGACCTCGAGGAGCGGCTCGTCGGCCTCGACGGTCTCGCCGACCGACTTCAGCCAGCGGGTCACGGTGCCCTCGGTGACGGACTCGCCCAGGGCGGGCAGCACGACGTCGGTGCCCTCGGCGGAACCGCCGCCGGAGGCGGCCTCGGCCGTCGGGGCCGGGGCGGGCTGCTCGGTCTCGGTGGACGGCTCGGCCTGCGGGGCCTCCGGAGCCGGGGCCTCCTGCGCCGGGGCGGACTCGGCGGCCGGGGCCTTGGCCTCGGCGGAGTCGCCGGAGCCGTCGTCGATGATGGCCAGCTCGGCGCCGACCTCGACCGTCTCGTCCTCGGCGACCTTGATGGAGGCCAGGATGCCCGAGGCGGGGGCGGGGATCTCGGTGTCGACCTTGTCGGTCGAGACCTCGAGCAGCGGCTCGTCGGCCTCGACGCGCTCGCCCTCGGCCTTGAGCCAGCGGGTGACGGTGCCCTCGGTGACGCTCTCGCCGAGCGCCGGCAGGGTTACGGAAACCGACATGGTTTCAGTTGCTCCTAACGAATTGCGGAAAGTGGTCGTCGCGCCCTGTGATGACGTGAGCGTCAGTCGTGGGAGTGCAGAGGCTTGCCGGCCAGGGCCAGGTGGGCCTCGCCGAGCGCCTCGTTCTGCGTCGGGTGGGCGTGGATGAGCTGCGCGACCTCGGCCGGCAGCGCCTCCCAGTTGTAGATCAGCTGCGCTTCGCCGACCTGCTCGCCCATGCGGTCACCGACCATGTGGACGCCGACCACGGCACCGTCCTTGACCTGGACGAGCTTGATCTCGCCCGCGGTCTTCAGGATCTTGCTCTTGCCGTTGCCCGCGAGGTTGTACTTCAGGGCCACGACCTTGTCCGCGCCGTAGATCTCCTTGGCCTTCGCCTCGGTGATGCCGACGGAGGCGACCTCGGGGTGGCAGTACGTCACCCGCGGCACGCCGTCGTAGTCGATCGGGACGGTCTTCAGACCGGCCAGGCGCTCGGCGACGAGGATGCCCTCGGCGAAGCCGACGTGCGCGAGCTGGAGGGTGGGGACGAGGTCGCCCACGGCCGAGATCGTCTCCACGTTGGTGCGCATGTACTCGTCGACCAGGACGTAGCCGCGGTCCATCGCGACGCCCTGCTCCTCGTAGCCGAGGCCGGCGGAGACCGGGCCGCGGCCGATGGCGACCAGGAGGACCTCGGCCTCGAAGGTCTTGCCGTCGGCCAGGGTGACCTTGACGCCGTTGTCGGTGTACTCGGCGGACTGGAAGAAGGTGCCGAGGTTGAACTTGATGCCGCGCTTGCGGAACGCGCGCTCAAGAAGCTTCGAGCTGTTCTCGTCCTCGACCGGCACCAGGTGCTTCATGCCCTCGATGACGGTGACGTCGGTGCCGAAGGAC
This sequence comes from Streptomyces bikiniensis, assembly GCF_000716625.1. Classification (NCBI taxonomy): domain Bacteria; kingdom Bacillati; phylum Actinomycetota; class Actinomycetes; order Kitasatosporales; family Streptomycetaceae; genus Streptomyces; species Streptomyces bikiniensis. The sequence continues at coordinate 51,827 of NZ_JNXJ01000002.1, forward strand.
TTCCACGCCGAGGCGAACTCGACGCCGATGACGCCGCCGCCGAGGATGATCGCGGACTCCGGGACCCGGTCCAGGGTCAGCGCGTGGTCCGAGGTGATGATCCGGTTGCCGTCGATCTCCAGACCGGGCAGCGACTTCGGCACGGAGCCGGTGGCCAGCAGGACGTGACGCCCCTGGACGCGGCGGCCGTCCACGTCGACGGAGGTCGGGGAGGAGAGGTGACCCGTGCCCTCGATGTAGGTCACCTTGCGGGAGGCGACGAGACCCTGCAGACCCTTGTAGAGGCCCGCGATCACGTCGTCCTTGTACTTGTGCACGCCCTTGATGTCGATGCCCTCGAAGGAGGCCCTGACACCGAACTGCTCCGCCTCGCGCGCCTGGTCGGCGACCTCGCCGGCGTGGAGCAGGGCCTTCGTCGGGATGCAGCCGTTGTGCAGGCAGGTGCCGCCGAGCTTGTTCTTCTCGATCAGTGCGACGTCCAGGCCCAGCTGCGCTCCGCGCAGCGCCGCGGCGTAACCGCCGCTACCGCCGCCGAGGATCACTAGGTCGAAAACGGTGCTGGCGTCGTTCGCCACGTCACGTCCTCCATGCATGTGCGCTCGTCGCCGGTCGTCCATGACCGGGCGGCGGCTGGTGTTCGGCCGCTTATTTTCCGGCCCTGTGATGGGGGCCCTGTCCTGCCGAGAACCCATCTTCGCACTTGTTGACGGATGGCGGGACGCGGGGCCGTTCTCCGAGACGGCCGATCGTCCGTACGGAGGGCTCCCGAACGGGTACGGCCCCGGGCTCGGAGCCCGGGGCCGTACCCGTCGCACGGGGGCGGACGGTGCTCAGAGCTCGCCCTCGGCGGCCCGCTCGGCCAGGCGCACCAGGGTGCGGACCGAGGAGCCGGTGCCGCCCTTGGGGGTGTAGCCGTACGGGGCGCCCTCGTGGTAGGCCGGGCCCGCGATGTCCAGGTGGGCCCAGGTGATGCCCTCGCCCACGAACTCCTGGAGGAAGAGGCCGGCGACCAGGCCGCCGCCCATCCGCTCGCCCATGTTCGCGATGTCGGCGGTGGGGGAGTCCATGCCCTTGCGCAGGTCCGCCGGGAGCGGCATCGGCCAGGACGCCTCGCCGACCTCCTCCGCGACCTCGTGGACCGTGGAGCGGAACTCGTCGTCGTTGGCCATGATGCCGAAGGTGCGGCTGCCGAGCGCCAGCATCATCGCGCCGGTCAGGGTCGCCACGTCGACGATCGCGTCCGGGTTCTCCTCGGAGGCCCGGGTCAGCGCGTCGGCCAGGACCAGGCGGCCCTCGGCGTCGGTGTTCAGGACCTCGACGGTCTTGCCGCTGTACATGCGCAGGACGTCGCCCGGGCGGGTGGCGGAGCCGGACGGCATGTTCTCGGCGAGCGCCAGCCAGCCGGTGACGTTGGCCTCCAGGCCGAGGCGGGCCGCGGCGACGACGGTGGAGAACACGGCGGCGGCGCCGCTCATGTCGCACTTCATCGTCTCGTTGTGGCCGGCCGGCTTCAGGGAGATGCCGCCCGAGTCGTAGGTGATGCCCTTGCCGACCAGGGCGAGGGTCTTCTCCGCCTTCGGGTGGGTGTAGGCGACGCGGACCAGGCGCGGCGGGTTCTCCGAACCGGCGCCGACGCCGAGGATGCCGCCGTAGCCGCCCTTGGCGAGGGCCTTCTCGTCGAGGACCTGGACCTTCAGGCCGTGCTCCTTGCCGGCGGTCTGCACCGCGGCGGCGAAGGCGGCCGGGGTCAGGTCGTTCGGCGGGGTGTTGATCAGGTCGCGGGCGCGGTTGATCTCCTCCGCGACGGCCTGGGCGCGCTCGGCGGCGGCCTTGTGGGCCTTGTCGCGCGGCTTGGCGCCGAGCAGGGCGACCTCGGCGAGCGGCCTCTTCGCGTCCTTGCCGACCTCCTGGTAGGCGGTGAAGGCGTACGCGCCGAGCAGGGCGCCCTCCCCGACGGCGGAGACGGCGGCGGCGTCGGCGACCGGCAGGGCGAACGCGGCCTTCTTCGTGCCGAAGAGCGCGCGGGCCGCGGTGCCGGCGGCGCGGCGCAGGGTCTCCGTGCCGAACGCCTCGCCGTCCTCGGGGGCGCCGCCCAGGCCGACGGCCAGGACGACGGGGGCCTTGAGACCGGCGGGGGCGGGCAGCTTGGTCGCCTCACCCTCGGCACCCGAGGCGCCCAGGGTCTCCAGGACGGCGGCGAGCCGGCCGTCGAAGGCCTTGTCGACGGCCTCGGCGCCCGGAGCGACGATCAGCTCCTTCCCGGACTTGGCGACGCCGACGACGAGGGCGTCGGCGCGCAGCGTCGCCGCGCCGGCAGTGCTGAGAGTGAGAGCAGTCACGGTGGTGAATTCTCGCTTCCATTGAGTTCTGTGGCGGTCGGGGGATGGGCCGACCGTGCCCGCCGCATCGTATTTCGGCCCGGAGAACGCCGGTGACGAGCCTACGCTCGCTCACCCGGTTCGCTCACGGCGGCGGTGATTCACTCATCCGTGGTGTCTCTTTCATGTTTACCGGCCAGGCTCGGAGAGCTGCCTCCACACTCGCCTCAATCACGCAAGGGCGACGTCCTCGCCTTCGCGCCATCTGCGACATCTCCACAGGTCCGCCCGGTCCCGTCCCGGTCCGGCGCGGTCCTGCAGAGGGGGGAAACCACCGATGGACTCCGGCCGAATCCGCATGCCCGGAAACAGGTCCCGCACCGCCCACCGCATAGCCCGGACGGCGGCCCTGGCCGTCGCCGCGCTCGTCGCCACCGCCGTGCCGTCCGCGCAGGCCGCCACCGCCCCTGCGCCCCGCGTCGACCTCACCGTCCTCGTCGTGGACGACGGCGGCAGCGCGGTCGGGGCGATCACCGCCGAGCTGGAGGGCTCCGGCGTCCCGTACCGCAGGATCGACCTCGACGACCCGAACCGGCCGGTCGTGGACCAGGCCTTCCTCAGCGACAGCGTCGACGGGCGGCCCCGCGCCAAGTACCAGGGCGTCGTCCTGCCCCACGAGACCGCCTTCGGCCCCGACTCCGCCGAGCACACCGCGCTCCGGGCGTACGAGCGGACCTTCGGCATCCCGCAGGTCGACGCCTACACCTGGTCGCACCCGGGCGTCGGCCTCGACTACACCAGCGACGGCGGCCTGTCCGGCGTCCTCGACGGGGTCACCGCCTCCGTCACCGCCGCCGGGAAGGCGGGCCCCTTCCGGTACCTGGCCGGATCGCTCGCCTTCGAGGACAACGACCCGGCGATCGCCGAGAGCTACGGCTACGCGGGCCGCCCCCGCGCCGGGTACACCAGCTACCTCGACGTGCCCGTCGGGGGTGCCGGCGGCGGCCGGGCCAGCCTCGTCGGCGAGTACGCCGCCGACGGGCGCCGCGAGCTGGTCGTCACCTTCGCCTACAACCAGCACCAGCGGCAGTTCCGGGCCCTCGCCCGCGGCATCGTCGAATGGCTCACCCAGGGCGTCCACCTCGGGCAGAGCCGCAACCACCTCTCCGTCCACGTGGACGACGTCTTCGCCCCCGACGCCCGCTGGGACCCCGAACGCGACTGCACCCCCGGCGACTTCGACTGCGCCGGCGGCGACGGCGGGGGCACGGCCCCGATCCGCATGACCGCCGCGGACGCCCAGTACGCCGCCGCCTGGCAGAAGGCCTCCGGCTTCACCCTCGACATGGTCTACAACGGCGGCCAGGGCGAGCAGTGGAAGGCCGAACACGGCGGCTCCGACCCGCTCGCCGACCGGCTCGTCGCCGACCGCGCCCAGTACCGGTGGATCAACCACACCTACACCCACCCCTTCCTCGGCTGCGTCCAGGACACCACCACCGTCCCCTGGCGGTGCGCCGCGGACGCCAAGGGCGACACCCTCTGGGTCACCCGCGCCGAGCTGTCCGCGCAGATCCGCGACAACCACGACTGGGCCGTCCGCAAGGGCATCTCCGTCGACCGCTCCGAACTCGTCACCGGCGAGCACTCCGGCCTGAAGACCCTGCCCCAGCAGCCCGCCGACAATCCGAACCTGGCCGGCGCGCTCGCCGACAACGGCGTGAAGTGGATCGCGAGCGACAACTCCCGCGAGCCGCGGCAGCGCACGGTCGGCACCGCGACCGGCGCCGCGCAGACCGTGCCCCGCCACCCCATGAACGTGTACTACAACGTGGGCACCGCCGCCGAGATGGCCGACGAGTACAACTGGGTCTACACCTCCCGCGCCGACGGCGGCAGCGGGATCTGCGAGTCCAACCCGGCCTCCACCTGCCTGCCCGCCCCGCTGCCCCTCGCCACCGGCTACGCCGACCACATCGTCCCGCAGGAGGCGCGCATCGCGCTCTCCCACGTCCTCGGCAACGACCCGCGCCCGCACTACGTGCACCAGTCCAACCTGGCCGAGGAGCGCCTGCTCTACCCCGTCCTCGACCGCGTACTGACCGACTACCGGGCCCTGTTCGCGCCCTCCGCGCCCCTGGTCAACCCGGCCCAGCGGGACGTCGGCACCGAACTGGCCCGCCGCGCCGCCTGGGACCGGGCCCTCGCCGCCGGGAAGGTCACCGCCTACCGGATCGGCACCACCGTCACCGTCAAGGCCCCCTCCGGCGTCGTCGCGCCCGTGACCGCCCCCGAGGGCACCCGCAAGAAGCTGCTCCTCGGCACCAGCGCCTTCGGCACGGCCTACGCCGGGACCCGCTCCGCCTGGACCTCGCCCGAACCGCTCCAGAGCGCCGTCACCCTCACGATCCCGACCATCTGACCCAGCACGTTCCGGGGGGAACCGCACATGCCGAGCCGTGGCCGTCACGTCACCATGCTCACCGAAGGCACCTATCCGCACGTCCACGGCGGGGTCAGCACCTGGTGCGACCAACTCGTCCGGGGCATGCCCGAGGTGGACTTCGACGTCCTCGCCCTCACCGGCAGCGGGCGGGAGCCCGTCACCTGGGACCTGCCGTCCAACGTCGTCCGGCACACCGCGTTCCCCCTCTGGGGCCCGGCGCCCGTCCGCGCGCGCCGGGCCCCCGGGGGGCGGGAGCGCCGCCGCTTCCTCGACACGTACGAACGGCTCCTGCTCTCCCTGCTCGACCCGGGGACCGGCTACGACTTCGGCACGAGCCTGTACGAGCTGGCCGCCCTGGCCCGGCGGGGGAGGCTCACCGCCGCCCTCCGCTCCGAGGCCGCCCTGCGCTCCCTGATGTGGACGTGGGCCATGCCGCACCTGCCGACGCGGGCGGCCCGGCCCACCGTCCACGACGCCCTCACCGCCACCGACCTGCTCGAACACGCCCTGCGCCCGCTCGCCGCCCGGATATCCACCGGCGGTGTGGCGCACGCCGTCTCCAGCGGACTCGCCACGCTGCCGGCCCTCGCCGCGCGGCACTTCGAAGGGGTCCCCTTCCTGCTGACCGAACACGGCATCTACCTGCGCGAGCGGTACCTCGGCTACCGCACCGAGAAGCAGTCCTGGCCCGTCAAGGCCCTGATGCTCGCCTTCTACCGCGAGCTCAACACCCTCGGCTACCGCGAGGCCGACCTCATCACCCCCTGCAACCGGTACAACCGGCGCTGGGAGGAGCGCGGCGGCGCCCCCGCCGACCGCATCCGCACCGTCTACAACGGCGTCGACCCGGCCCTCTTCCCCGAGGCGGGGCCCGAGCCCGCGACCCCCACCCTCAGCTGGTGCGGGCGCGTCGACCCCATCAAGGACCTGGAGACCCTGATCCGGGCGTACGCGATCTGCCGCGCCGAACTCCCCGCGCTGCGGCTGCGGTTGTTCGGGCCCGTGCCCGCCGGGAACGAGGACTACCGGACCCGCCTGGAAAAGCTCGCCGCCGAACTGGGCGTCACCGACGGCGTCACCTTCGAGGGCCGCGTCACCGACGTGCCCTCGGCGTACGCGGCCGGCAGCGTGGTCGTGCTCTCCTCCATCAGCGAGGGCTTCCCCTTCTCCCTCATCGAGGCCATGTCCTGCGGCCGCGCGACCGTCTCCACGGACGTCGGAGGGGTACGGGAGGCCGTCGGCGACACCGGGATCGTCGTCCCGCCCCGCGAACCGGCCGTCATGGCCGCCGCCCTCTCGGCGCTCCTGGGCGACGGCGCCCGCCGCGCCGAACTGGGCCGCCTGGCCCGGCAGCGGGTCGTCGACCGCTTCACCCTGAACCGCTCGGTGGACGGCTTCCGCCGCATCTACCGCGAACTGGCGGGCGAGGACCCGTCCCCCCGCCCCGACCGGCCCGCCCCGGAACGCCGTACGGTCCGCACCCCCGCCCTCCGCCGCACCCCGGCGGCCCTCGTGGCGGGAGGCACCCCGGCATGAGCGGCTCCCTCTGGCTGAAACCCCCGGGGGAGGGGGACACCCTCCCGGCGATCCCGAGACCCCGCCGGGAGGAGGTACCAAAGGCCCCGGAGCCCCCGGAGACGGAGAAGGCCTCGGACACGGAGAAGGCCTCGGACACGGAGAAGGCCTCGGACACGGAGAAGGCCCCGGACACGGAGAAGGCCCCGGAGAAGGGGAAGGCCCCGGACACGGGGAAGGGCCCTGACGTGCCCCCCGCCCCCGACCCCCTCGACGCGCTCGCCGAGCGGCTCGACGGGTTCGTCGCCGCCGCCGTGCACCCCGACGAGGTGGCCGCGCTCCTGGAGTCCGACGGCATGACCGACGACCACATCCGGCTCACCTACGGCCGCGCCGACTCCTTCGCCCTTGCCGAGGACCTCTACGCGCGCGTGGAGCGGCGCCACCCCGCCCCGGCGCCGCCGCCCGCCGGACCCTGGCACGGCGGACTCGCGAACTGCCTCCTGCGCGGGCTCGTCTTCGCGCTGCCCGGCCTCGCGTACGTGCTCGCCGCCCCGCTGCTCGCCGGGGAGCAGGGCCGGTTCGGGCTTCCCGGCGGAACGGTTCCGCTGCTCGCCGGGGCCGTCACCGGCTGGGTCTGGAACCAGGCCCTGTCCCACCGCGCGTACACCTGGCTCGGCCTCGGCGACCGGCCCGCCGCCGCCCGCGCCCTGCTCACCGGCGCGCCCCCGGGCGCCCTCGCCGGGACGGGCGTCGCCCTCGCGGTCGCCGCGCCCGGCGAGGCCCCGGCCGCCGTCTTCGCCGCGGGCCAGTCGCTCTACCTCGCCGCCGCGACCGCCCTCCTGGTCCTCGGCCGCGAACGGGCCCTGTTCGGCGCCCTGGTGCCGCTCGCCGGGGCCGTCCCCGCCTTCCGCTGGGACCTGCCCGACCCCCTGCGGATCGGTCTCCTCCTCGCCTCCCTCACCGCCACCGCCGTCCTCGCCGCGCGCGTGCTCCGGCCGGGGCTGCGGCGGACGGCGGCGGGGCGCGGCGGTCCCCCGCGCACGGCCTCGCTCCCGTACGGGCTCTTCGGTCTCGGCAGCGGTCTGCTCGTCCTGCACGCGGGCACCGGCACCACCCCGGTGAGCGGCGCGGGGGCGGTCGTCGCGCTCACCCTCTCCATGGGACCCGCCGAATGGCTGCTGCACCGCTTCCGGGACGGGGCCCTGGCCCGGCTGCGGACCCTCACCACCGCCCGCGAGTTCCGGCGGGCCGCCACCGGCACCCTGGTCCTCTGCCTCGGCGGCTACCTCGCCGTCCTCACCGCCCTCCTCCTCGCCGTGACCCAGGTCTGGCCGGGCGCGCCCCGGCCGACGCCCCCGGACCTGCTCGCCCTGCTCCTCGTCGGGACCGCGCTCTGGCTCGGCCTGCTGCTCCAGGCCTTCGGCGCGGTCCTCGGCGCCGCCACCGTCTGCCTGCTCGCGGCGGTCGCGCAGACCGCGCTGCCCGCGGCGGGCCCGGCGGCGACCGGGGGAGCGGCCGCCGTGCTCGCCGTCCTCACCTGTGTTCTGCTGGTACGACCGACCGCCCATCGCGTCTAGGTGGTGTGATGACGACCCCGTCCCTCCTGGTGCCGTTCTACGAGCACCCGGCCGAACGCCCCGACGCCTGGGCGGCGCTCGTCGGCGCGGCGCCCTCCCTGTACGGCGTCGTCCTCAACCCGGCGAGCGGCGCGGGCCCCGCGCCCGACCCGGCGTTCGCCGGGGCCGCCGGGCGGCTGCGTGGGGCTGGCGTCCGGGTCCTGGGCTACGTGGACACGGCCTACGGGCGCCGCCCGCACGCCGAGGTCGTCGCCGAACTGCTGCGCCACCGCGACTGGTACGGCACCGACGGCGCCTTCCTGGACCAGGTGGCGACCGCGCCCGGCGCCCTCGCCCACTACCGCCGGATCGCGGTCGCGGCCCGGGCCGCCGGGGCCGCGACCCTGGTCTTCAACCACGGGGCCCGCCCGGACCCCGGCTACGAGGCCCAGGCCGACCTGCTCGTCACCTTCGAGGGCCCCTGGGAGACCTACCGCACCCTCGACCTTCCGGTCGCCGCCCACCACTGCCACCTGGTGTACGCCGCCCCCGCCGGGTTCCGGCCCGCCACCCCGGTGCACTGCGCGGTGCCCGGCGCGGGCGCGCACCCCTGGGGCACCCTTCCGCACCTCCCGGAGCCCGCCCGATGAGACGCCTGCCCCTCCTGCTCGCGGGGCTCCTGCTCCTCGCCACCGCCTGCACGACGACGTCCCCCGACCCCGCCCCCGACGCCAAGCGGGCGGAGGAGCGCTGGCGGCCGAAACCCGGTCTCGCCTGGCAGTGGCAGCTCAGCGGCCGGCTCGACCCGACGGTCGACGTCCCCGTGTACGACATCGACGGCTTCGAGCACCCGGCGTCCGCCGTGAAGGACCTGCACGCCCGGGGCCGGAAGGTGATCTGCTACCTCTCCACCGGCGCCTGGGAGGACTTCCGTCCGGACGCCGACCGCTTCCCGGAGGCCCTGCTCGGCCGGGGCAACGGCTGGCCGGGCGAGCGCTGGCTCGACATCCGCCGCACCGACGTCCTCGGCCCCCTGATGGCCGCACGCCTCGACATGTGCCGCGACAAGGGCTTCGACGCCGTCGAGCCCGACAACATGGACGGCTACCGGAACGGCACCGGCTTCCCGCTCACCGCCGCCGACCAGCTCCGCTACAACCGCCTGATCGCCCGTCTGGCCCACGAGCGCGGCCTCGCGGTCGGCCTCAAGAACGACCTCGACCAGATCCCGGAGCTCCTCGCGGACTTCGACTTCGCGGTCAACGAGCAGTGCGCCCAGTACGAGGAGTGCGACCTGCTCACCCCGTTCGTGAAGGCCGGCAAGGCCGTCTTCCACGTCGAGTACGAACTGGCGCCGGGCCGATTCTGTCCGCGGGCGCGGGAACTGGGCCTCAGCTCGATGCGGAAGCGGTACGAACTGGGGGTGTGGCGGCAGCCCTGCTGACCGTGTAGCAGGTGGCCCGGCCCTCGCCGCGCTCCGTCCACTCCTCCTCGGTCGACCAGGTGCGCCAGGGGGTTCCGGCGGCCCCCCGCTCCCCGGCCGCCGCGCAGGCCCGCCGGGCCCGCTCGGCGGCCTCCTCCGTTCCGGGGAAGGCGCCGGGCAGGGAGTGCTGCTCGACGATCTCGCCGTCGTGGGGGCCGGCGCAGGGCACCCGGACCACCAGCCTGCGGTGCCGCATGCCGGTGTTGAAGTCCAGGCAGTCGCCGGGCCGGGCTTCGTAGGTGGTGACGACCGCGGAGGCGCCCGCCAGGACCCGCCCGCCGGGAACGGTGCCGACGGGCGGCTCCGGCGCGCCGAACCCGCTCAGCGCCAGCTCCGCGCGGAGCCCGGTCACCCCGGTGAGCGCCCCGCTCTCCCCCTCGTCCAGCAGGGACGTCAGGTCGGCCGAGGCCCGGGTGATCCTGCCCTCGCGGTCCACCTCGACGGCCACGGGGACGGGGGCGCCCGGCGAGCCGGCGTTGAGGGGCGCGGGCACGAACTCCCGCCGCAGGTCGTACGGGAAGAGCTCCAGGGCCTCGGCCAGCGGGAAGTCCGCCCGGTACGAGCGCCCGCCGCCCGCGAGCTCCCGCGCCCCGGCGGGCCGCACGCCGCCGAGCACCTCCAGGAGGGTGCCGCCGATCGGGCTCTCGGTGCCCCGGAGGTGGCCGATCGAGTCGGTGCCCGGGAAGGGTTCGGCAACGCCCTCGTACCGCAGCCAGTACCCGGCCGAAGCGGCCCGGTAGTGGATGGCCCGGGTGTCCACCGCGTACCGTCCGGACGCGTCGCCGGTGCCGCGTCCGGGCAGGGTGCCGAGGATCGTCCTGCGGGCCTCCTCGGGGAAGCCGGGGGCGATGCGCCAGGTGTGCGCCGCCTCGCCGCGCGAGCCCGCGAAGTCCAGCCGCCCGGTGAGGGTCTGGACGGCGTCGCCCTTCCCCGAGGTGAAGGTGACCGTCTGGCGCAGGTCGGCGCCGCCGGTCTCCCGGGTGTGCCGCAGCGCCAGACCGACCTGCCGGGCGGCCGGCTCGGAGAAGAGGGGGGTGGGACGGGCGGCGCCGGGGGCGTCCGCGGCTCCCGGGTCGCAGGCGCCGAGCAGCAGGGCGGCTCCGACGACCGCGCCGACGGTACGGGCGAGGGGTCTGGTCACGTCCTCGTGACCGGGCGGCGGCACCGATGGTTGCCCGGCCGCCGGTCACGAAACGATCACCCCAGCGTCAGCGCCGTCAGGGCCGCCGTCGCCGCCGTCTCCTCCACCGCGCCGAACACATCGCCCGTGACCCCGCCGAACCGGCGCACGCACCGGCGCAGCAGCAGCGCCGCCGCGCCCAGGGCGACGCCCGCCGCCAGGACGTTGCGGACCGCGTCGTACGGGGAGAGCAGCAGGCCCGCCCCGGCGGCCAGGGCCAGGAAGGCGGCCGTCACCAGGGTCGCGGAGCGGACCGGGACCGTCGCGGCGACGATCGCGCCGAGCCCCTCGGGGCGGGCCGCCGGGACGCCGTGGCGGGAGGCGTGGGTGAGGGCGAGCCGGGCGACGGCGGCGGCGAGGACGGCGGCGACCGCGCCGTGCGCCCACCCCTCCTCGTACAGGTGGGAGAGCGCGGCGACCTGGGCGAGCAGGACGAGGACCACGGCGATCACGCCGAACGGGCCGATGTCCGACTGCTTCATGACGCGCAGCGCGTCCTCGGCCGGCTTGGCGCTGCCGAGGCCGTCGGCGGTGTCGGCGAGGCCGTCGAGGTGGAGGCCCCGGGTGAGGACGGCGGGGACGGCGGCGGTGACGACGGCCGCGAGCAGCGGGCCCGAGCCGAGCAGCAGGAACCCCGTGCCGAGCGCGGCGGAGGCCAGGCCTACGGTCAGGCCGGCGAGCGGGGCGCAGAGCATGCCGGCGCGCGCCGCGTCCCGGTCCCAGCGGGTGATGCGGGCGGGGAGCACCGTGAGGGTGCCGAAGGCGAAACGCAGGCCGTCCATCCGGGCAGGGTAATCGCCGGTTCCGGACGGTAGATTGCGCATCACGTACATTTCGGAAGTGGGTGGCATGGGTCACTGGTTCTCGCGGAACATCCTCGAACCGGGGAAGCTCCCGCTGCTCCTCGCCCTGACCTCATTTGTCGTGACGTTCCTGGTCACCCGGACCATCACCCGTCTCATCCGGGCGGGGAAGGGCCCGTTCGGGAACGTCTCCTCGGGCGGGCTCCACATCCATCATGTCGTGCCCGGCGTCGTCCTCTCCGTGATCGGCGGCTTCGGCGCGGTGGGCAGCGGCCGGCACGGCCTCGGCGCGGCCGTCTTCGCCGTCGTCTTCGGGATCGGCGCGGGGCTCGTCCTGGACGAGTTCGCGCTGATCCTCCACCTCGACGACGTGTACTGGAGCGAGGACGGCCGCAAGAGCGTCGAGGTGGTCGTGCTCACCGCGGCCCTCGTCATGCTCGCCCTGAGCGGCTTCTCGCCGCTCGGCGTGAACGACGTGTCCGAGGACGAGCGCCAGGACCGGGCGGCCTTCATCGCCACCATCGTGCTCAACTTCCTCTTCATCCTGGTCAGCCTGGTGAAGGGAAAGTTCCGGATGGCCGTGATGGGGGTCTTCGTCCCCTTCGTGGCGATCGTCGGTGCCGTCCGGCTCGCCCGCCCCGGCTCCTGGTGGTCCAAGCGCTTCTACCGCCGCCGCCACCGGGCCAGGGCCCGCTCCCGGCTCCGCACGTACCGCCACGACCGGCGCTGGACCAAGGTCCGCCGCCGCTTTCAGGACCTGATCGGCGGCTTCCAGGAACGCGTCTCGGGCCCCGGCCCGACCCCGCCCTGACGCCGCTCGCGCCGGGCGGCGACCGCGATCAGGACGAGGGCGGCGGCGATGGCCGCCAGGTGCTCCTTGCCCGCCAGGTTCGGCTTCACGATCACCTCCACGACCATCGCGAGGACGACGAGCCCGCCGGTCCAGTACGCGCGGTACCGCCGGCAGACGTAGACGGCGAGGCCCACCACGGCCGCCGACGGGCCGGTGTCGACCACGAGCGCGTCGGAGGCCGGGAGCCCGAACGGGCTGTCCGGGCCGATCGCGATGCCCACGCGCGCGTAGAGGGTGCCGGCCAGCGTCGACAGATAGGCGACGGCGAGCGTCCGGCGGCGCCCGAGGCAGATCTCGGCGATCCCGAACACCAGCAGCACCTGCGCGAGGGCGCCCCAGACGGGCAGGTCGAGGGCGGGCACGAAGAGCGAGAGGGGGGTGCGGAGCAGCGCGAGCCAGAGCGGGTCCTCGGCCCGTACGAAACCGAGGTCGTGGACCGGCCCGTAGCCCCAGTCCTGGTTCTGCACCACCTGGAACAGGGCCGTCAGGCAGACCGCCGCCAGCGTCATCGGTATCGCCCGCCACCGCTTCGTGACGAGCGCCGTCCGTACGGCGGTGAACAGCGGGGCCCACTCGCGGCGGGCGAAACCCCGGACGCCGCCGCGGTCTTCCCGGTGTTCCCGGTCTTCCCGGGAGGCCCCGCTCAACGCCCGCCCTCCAGCTGTCTGCGGTGCAGCCACTTCGGCAGCCCCGGGGCCTCCAGGAACCCCTCGGCCCGCCCGGCGGCCAGGCCGATGCGCAACAGGTCGGCGCTCTTCTCGAAGAGCATGAATCGGGGCTCCCAGATCGGTCGGTACTTGGCGTTGGCGCGGTACAGCGACTCGATCTGCCACCACCGGGAGAAGAAGCCGAGCAGCGAACGCCACATCCGCAGCACCGGCCCCGCCCCGAGCTTCGAGCCGCGTTCGAAGACGGAGCGGAACATCGCGAAGTTCAGTGAGACCTGAGTGATCCCGATCTCCCCGGCGCGCCGGAGGAGTTCGATGACCATGAACTCCATCAGGCCGTTCTCGGACTCCCGGTCGCGGCGCATCAGGTCGAGCGAGAGCCCCCGCGGCCCCCACGGCACGAACGAGAGCAGGGCCCGCAGCTCCCCCTCGGCGTCGGTGCACTCCAGCATCACGCACCGACCGTCCGCGGGGTCCCCGAGCCGGCCGAGCGCCATCGAGAAGCCGCGCTCGGTCGCCCCGTCCCGCCAGTCGTCCGCCTTGCGGACCAGCGCGGCCATCTCCTCGGCGGGGATGTCCTCGTGGCGCCGGATCCGGACCCCGTACCCGGCCCGCTCGACCCGGTTGAACGCCTGCCGGACCGTCCGCATGGCCCGCCCGTCGAGCGTGAACTCCCCGGTCTCCACGATCGCCTCGTCGCCCAGCTCCAGGGCGTCCAGACCGTGCCGGGCGTAGATCACCCCGGCCTCCTCGCTCGCGCCCATCACCGCCGGGATCCAGCCGTGCTCGCGCGCCTCGGCCAGCCAGGGCTCGATGGCGCCCGGCCAGGCCTCGGGGTCCCCGATCGGATCGCCGGAGGCCAGGGAGACCCCGCCGACCACCCGGTAGGCGACGGCCGCCTTCGCGCTCGGCGACCACACCACGCTCTTCTCGCGGCGCAGCGCGAAGTACCCCAGCGAGTCGCGGTCCCCGTGCTTGTCGAGCAGGGCCCGCAGCCGCTCCTCGTCCTCCTCGGTCAGCGGGTCGACCGCCCGGCGGGAGCGGAAGGCGGCGAAGAGCACCGCGACCAGCAGCAGCGTGGACAGGACGTTGACGGTGACGTCGACCCAGCCGGGCGGGGCGATCCCGGGGAACCGCTCGTCGTCGGAGGCCAGCGTGACGAGCCGCATCAGGCCGTAGCGCCAGCGCTCCAGGAAGGTGGAGTGCCCGGAGGAGGTGTCGGTGACGGTGACCAGGACGGCCGCGAGCAGCGAGGTGACGAGCAGCCCGCCGACCGCCACGACCGCGGCGAGCAGCGGGTTGGAGCGGTCGCCCTTCGCGTAGAACTCCTTGCGGCCGAGCAGCAGCGCGAGCACGAAGGCGGCGGTCAGGACCAGCGAGACCCAGTTCTGGGCGTGCCGCCGGATCTCCGGGAAGAACATCACCAGGGCGAAGAGCAGCAGGAACAGCCCGCCGAGCACCAGGTTGAGGATCCACGCGGCCCGCTTGCGGCGGCGCATGGTGATCGCCAGGAAGAGGGTGAAGAGCCCCGAGGCGAAACCGGCCGTCAGCAGGTACGGGGTGAAGTAGTCGTCCTCGTTGTGGCGGCGCAGGTCCTGTCCGAACGAGACCCAGACGGCACCCAGGAAATTGACGAACGTGACGACGCGCAGGTACCAGACGGCGAACGCGGCGCTGCGCCGCGAACGGACGGTGGTGCCCCGGGGCGTTCCTTCGGCGGACAAACGGACCTCTCCCATGAAAAGCGATCATATGGGGCACCGCTCGTCGTGCGGCGACGCCGGAGGCGGCCGCACGCGCGTCGCGTACGGCCGCCCCGGAGACGATCTGAGTCCGCCGTGCTCCCCGTCAGGCCCCGGGAGTCCCCGGGGTGCCGCCGCCGTCGTCCGGAGTGGTCGGATCCGGACGCTCGGGCAGCTCCGCGGCGAACGCCGCCGCGGCCTGGACCAGGGGGAGCGCGAGCAGTGCCCCGGTTCCCTCGCCCACATGGACGCCGTGGTCGAGCAGCGGGTTGAGCGCCATCCTGTCCAGCGCCTTCGCCTGCGCCGGCTCGCCGCTCACCTGGCCCGCCAGCCACCAGTCCGGCGCCCGGAACGCCGCCCGCTGCGCCACCAGCGCGCAGGCCGCCCCCACGACACCGTCCAGGATCACCGGCATCCGCCGCACCGACGCCTGGAGCAGGAAGCCGGTCATCGCCGCCAGGTCCGCGCCGCCGACCGCCGCGAGCAGCGCCGACTGGTCGCCGAGGACCGGCCGGGCCCGCCGCAGCGCGTCCCGGACCGCCGCGCACTTGCGCATCCACGCCAGGTCGTCGATCCCGGCGCCGCCCCGCCCGGTCACCACCGAGGCGTCCGTCCCGCACAGGGCCGCGACCAGGGTCGACGCCGGGGTCGTGCCGCCGACGCTCAGGTCCCCGAGCACCACCAGATCGGTGCCCGAGTCCGCCTCCTCGTCCGCGATCGCGATGCCGAGCCGGACGGCGGCCTCGGCCTCCTCGGACGTCAGCGCGTCCTCCACGTCGATCCGGCCGCTGCCGCGCCGGACCCGGTGCCGTACGACCTCGGCGGGCAGCAGCTCCGGGTCGCAGTCCAGACCGGCGTCCACGACCCGTACCGGCACGTTCATCGAGCGGGCGAGGACGGCCACCGGGCTCGCCCCGTCCAGGACCGCCCGCACCAGCTCGTGCGCGGTGCCGGCCCGGCGCCCCGACACGTCCAGCGAGGCCACCCCGTGGTCGCCCGCGAACAGGACGACCTTCGGCTGCTCGATCGCCCGCACCTTCACCGAGGCCTGCGCGGCGGACAGCCACTCGCCCAGCTCGTCGAGGCGTCCGAGCGCCCCCGGCGGCACCGCGAGCCGCTCCCGGCGCTCCTCGGCGTCACGCCGTATCCCCCCGTCGGGGCGCTCGATCAGATCGGAGAAGTCGTCCAGGTTCACGGTTCCGCCTTGAGACACATCAGCCAGGGCCATCGGTGATCGCACCCTACCCGCGCAGTACGAGCGCCTGCCCCGCGACCACGAGCACCACCTGCTCGCACTCGTCCGCGAAGGACGCGTTCAGCCGGCCCAGTTCGTCCCGGAAGCGGCGCCCCGCCGCCGTCGCGGGCACCACGCCCGAGCCGACCTCGTTCGTCACCGCCACCACCGTGCGGCGCGTCGCCCGCACCGCCGCCACCAGCTCCGCCGTCCGCTCCCGCAGCGCCTTCTCCCCGCCGTCCGCCCAGACCCCGTCGTCCCAGGCGCCCACCTCGTCCATGGCGTGCGTCAGCCACAGCGACAGGCAGTCGACGAGCAGCGCGGGCCCGTCCTCCGCGAGCAGGGGCACGAGGTCGCAGGTCTCGGCGGTACGCCACGAGGCCGGCCGCCGCTCCCGGTGCAGGCCCACCCGCTGGGCCCACTCCGGATCCCCCTCCCTGCTCCCTCCGGTCGCCACGTACAGCACCTCGGGGAAGGTTTCGAGCCGCCGCTCGGCCTCCACCGACTTCCCCGACCGGGCCCCGCCGGTCACCAGGGTCCGCCGGGGCACGTCCGGCACCTCGTGGTACTCGCCCGCGTACAGCGTCGTCCCGTCCGGCACCGCCCGCGCCCCCGCCGCCGCGAGCCGCCGGTCCAGCTCGGCGCCCGCCGGCGCGTCGTGGTCCAGGTGCACCGCGACCACGTCCGTGGCCGGGCCGACGGCCCCGGCCGCCCGCAGCCGGGCCAGCCCGTCCGGACGGCCCGTCACATCGGCCACCACCACGTCGTACGGCGCCCGGTGCTCCTCGCCCAGCCCGGCCGGGGCGCCGCCCGGCGGCAGGTAGAGCAGCCGCTCGCCGTCCGCCGAGGTCACCTCGTACCCGGTGCCGGGGGAGTCCATCGCCACCGCCCGCACCCGGTGTCCGCTGATGAGCGTCAACTCGCGTCCGTCCGGCACCCGCCCGGCGGTCGGCAGTCCGGCGGGCAGCTCCACGGCCGGTCCGTCGTGCGGATGCGTGAGCAGCACCTGTCGCACGCCCACGAGCGAGTGCCCCGACCGGGCCGCCGCGAGGGCCGCCCCCGGGGTCAGATCGAGCAGCAGGGCCCCGTCCACGAGCAGCGCGGTCGCGGCACGCGCGCGCGGCCCCCGGGAGAGCGCGCACACGGCGCAGGGGCAGTCGGGACGGGGGAGGCCGAGCGGGGCGCCGGTGCCGAGCAGAGTCAGTTCCACCCTCAGATCCTCCCGCGCCGCCGCGAGGCGTGCGCGCCCGGCTACGCTGCGGGCAGGAAACCGATCATCCGGTGAGCGCCAGGAGGCGGACATGGCATGGACGTGGCGGTTCGAGAAGTCCGACGGCACCGAGGTCGAGCCGGTGGTGACACCCGAGGAGTTCACCACCCAGGGCGACGCGGAGAGCTGGATCGGAGAGCACTGGCGTGACCTCCTGGGCGGCGGCGCCGACCAGGTCACCCTCTCGGAGGACGGCACGAAGATCTACGGCCCGATGCCCCTGAACGCGGAGGGCTAGGGCACCCGGCGACCGGGGAGTGCGGGGCTCCGTCACGGAGCCCCGCACCCCTCCGGCCCCGGGGCCGGAGGGCCGTGCTCCTTCGGGTCCCGGGAGCGAGCCGCCCGGCGGTCGCTCCGGCCGGAGGGCCCGCCGGGACGCGCCCGCGCGGCGGTCCGGCCGAAGGCCGGGCGTCCCGACGGGCCTTCGCCCGTCACATCTCGCCCAGCGTGACCTCCGTCTTCTCCGTCTCCGTGCCCCGCACGTACGTCACCTGGACCTTCTCGCCCGGCTTCCGCGAGGCCAGGGCCTCCGACAGGGAGGTGATCGTGGTGATGTCCGCGTCGCCGATCCGCGTGATCACGTCGCCCGGCTTCAGGCCCGCCCTGCCCGCCGCGCCGCTCGCCGGAGCCTCGACCACCGCGACGCCCGCCGGCTCGTAGTCGTCGTCCAGGACCGTGCGCCCGGTGATGTTCAGGGCCGCCCGGCCCGAGTCCGTCACCTTGCCGTCCTTGATGATCTGGTCCGCGACCGTCCGCACCATCGACGCCGGGATGGCGAAGCCGATGCCGGGCGCCGAGCCGCCGCCCAGCTCCGGGTCGGACGCCGCGAGCGTCGGGATGCCGACGACCTCGCTGTCGAGGTTCACCAGCGCGCCCCCGCTGTTCCCCGGGTTGATCGCGGCCGAGGTCTGCACCATGTTCCCGATGGTCGCGCCCGTGCCGCCGCCGGCCCGCCCCTCGCTGACCGTCCGGCCGGTGGCCGAGACGATGCCCTGGGTCACGCTGCCGGAGAGCCCGAGCGGGGAGCCCATCGCCAGCACGATCTGCCCCATGTCGACGGCGGACGAGTCCCCGAACCGCGCCGCCCTGAGCCCCTGCGGCACGCTCTCCAGGCGGATCACGGCGAGGTCCTGCTCGGGGTACGAGGCGACGAGCCGCGCCGTCACCGGCTGCCCGCCGGTCGCCGCCGTCACCTTGAAGCTCTTCTCCTGGCCGACCACGTGCGCGTTGGTGACGACGTGCCCCTTGGCGTCGTAGACGACCCCCGAGCCGAGGCTGTTCGCCGCGTCGATCTGCACGACCGACGGCAGGACGTCCTTGATGACGGCCCGGTAGTCGTCCTCCAGCTCGTTCGCGGAGCGCGGCGCCGCCGCCTGGGTCGAGCGCTCGGGCCCGGCGCCCCCGGCGGAGGAGCAGCCCGCGACGAGCGCGGCGGCACAGGCCCCGGCGGCCAGGGGGAGGAGGAGCCGACGGGTACGGACACGGGTGCGGGATACGTCCATGTCCGGAGTATCCGTTCCGTCCCCGCCCGGGGCCCGGCGAGCGCACCCGATCAGGGGGCCGCCCTCCCCGCGCGTCCCGCTACCCCCGCACCCCGCACAGGTGCAGCAGCGCCGCTATCCGCCGGTACGGGTCCGTGCGCCCCGCCCGCTCCTCGGCGGCGAACAGCCGGTCCAGCTCGTCGGCGGCCGGCAGGCCCACCTCGGCCGGGACGCCGTCCGTGAAGACCCGCACCCCGTACCAGGCGTGCAGCGGCGCCGCGATCCCCGCCAGCGTCGCCGTGAGCGCGTCGAGCCGGTCGGCCCGCACCTTCACCCCGCCGTCGTCGGCGTAGACGTCCGAGTCGAAGCCCGCGAGCGCCCCCGCCCAGTCCCCGGCGAGCCCCGGCCGCATGGCCAGGGCGTCGGCGTTCCGCACCACCAGGGAGAGCAGGCCCCCGGGGGCCAGCATCCGGGCCAGGCCCGCCAGCAGCGCGTCCGGCTCGTCCGCGTACATGAGCACGCCGTGGCAGAGGACCACGTCGAAGCTGCCGGGCAGGAAGTGCACCCCGGTCTCGCGCCCGTCGCCCTCGATCATCCGGACCCGCTCGCGGATCCCGGCGGGCTCCGTGGCCAGCGAGTCGCGGGCCGCCTTCAGGAGGTCGGGATCGGCTTCGAGGCCGGTCACGGTGTGACCGGCCCTGGCCAGACGCAGGGCCTGCGCGCCCTGCCCCATCCCCGCGTCGAGGATCCGCAGCCGCTGCCCCACTGGGTACCGGGCGGTTATCTGCTCGTCGAGCTGACGGGCGACGATCTCGTGGCGGATGGTGTCGCGCAGCCCGCCGGCCCCGGCGGGCCAGTGCGTGACGACGGGCAGCACGGGACCCGCCGCCTCCGACGCGGCCCCGTCGAAAGCGGGCCCGCCCCACTCCGAGTGGTCGGTGCTCAGGGCCGCTCTCCGCGCTTGACCTGCGGCTTCGGAAGCCGCAGTCGGCGCATCTGGAGCGTACGCATCAGACCGTAGGCCACGGCTCCGCGCTTCGGCTCGTTCGGGAAGCGGGCGTTGAGCTGCTTCCGGAGGCGGATCCAGATGCCGATCGAGTCGATGACGATCATGATGATCACGCCGAGCCAGAGCAGCAGCGAGATGTTCTGCAGCGCCCGGTTGGTGTTGCCGAACAGCGACAGGACGAGGATCACCACGGCCATCGGCAGGAAGAACTCGGCGATCGCGAACCGCGAGTCCACGAAGTCGCGGACGAAGCGGCGCACCGGCCCCTTGTCGCGGGCCGGCAGGTAGCGCTCGTCGCCGCTGGCCAGGGCCTCGCGCTGACGGGCCAGGTCCGAGCGGCGTGCCTCGCGCTGGCGCTTGGCGGCCTCCTTGCGGTCGAGCGGCACCGTCGAGGCGCGGCGGCGCTGGGACTGCGCCTCGCTCCGCTTCGGCGTCGGGCGGCCCTTGGGGGCCTCGGGGTCGCGGGGCTGCTGGGTGGAGAGGTCCGCCGTCACCTTGTCGGTGGGGGCCTTCTCGTCCTTCGAACGGCTACGGAACACAAAACCCAAGGGTACGGGGTGGCGGGCATGAACCCCATGCCGGGCGGGAACGATCCGCTAACGGACTGCGTCTTGGGCGGTACGTACGGGGGACGGCCACGGGTTTCCCCGGACTCCGTCTACTCCCTGCGCGGGAGGGGACGCCGCACGCAGTCGTCCTTGGGGAGGAGCGCATCCCGCCCCGAACAGTGCGGTAATGGAGTCGGGGCCCGTACTGTGGACCTTGTTGGAGAGCTGGAGCCGAGTCCGTCAGAAGGGGGCGCGCGAAGCCCATGAGCGGTGTCATGAAGCGTATGGGGATGATCTTCCGCGCGAAGGCGAACAAGGCCCTTGACCGGGCCGAGGATCCGCGCGAGACGCTCGACTACTCCTACCAGAAGCAGCTGGAGCTGCTGCAGAAGGTGCGCCGGGGCGTCGCCGACGTCGCCACCTCCCGCAAGCGGCTCGAACTCCAGCTGAACCAGCTGCAGGGGCAGTCCGCCAAGCTGGAGGACCAGGGCCGCAAGGCGCTGGCGCTCGGCCGCGAGGACCTGGCGCGCGAGGCGCTGTCCCGCAGGGCCGCGCTCCAGCAGCAGGTCAGCGACCTGGAGGTGCAGCACCAGACGCTCCAGGGCGAGGAGGAGAAGCTCACCCTCGCCGCCCAGCGTCTCCAGGCCAAGGTCGACGCCTTCCGCACCAAGAAGGAGACGATCAAGGCGACCTACACGGCGGCCCAGGCCCAGACCCGGATCGCGGAGTCCTTCTCCGGCATCTCGGAGGAGATGAGCGACGTCGGCCTGGCGATCCAGCGGGCCGAGGACAAGACCGCCCAGCTCCAGGCGCGCGCCGGCGCGATCGACGAGCTGCTCGCCTCGGGCGCCCTGGACGACCAGTCCGGGCTCGCGAAGGACGACATCCAGGCGGAGCTGGACCGGCTCTCCGGCGGTACGGACGTCGAGCTGGAGCTCCAGCGGATGAAGGCCGAGCTGGCCGGCGGCCCGTCGGCGCAGCAGCAGGCGATCGAGGGCGGCAACGGCGCGGCGGCGCCGCAGCACCAGAACCAGCAGCAGTCCCACCCGCGCTTCGAGAAGTAGCCCTCGGCTCTCCGCCGGAACCGGAAGGAACAGGACGCGTCATGATCGTACGGATCATGGGGGAGGGCCAGTGGAAGCTGGCCGACAGCCACTTCGGCGAGCTGAACGTGCTCGACGACGAACTGCTCGCGGAGATGGAGAACGGCGACACGGACGGCTTCCGGCGGACGCTCGGCGCCCTCCTCGACGCCGTCCGCCGCCTCGGCGAGCCGCTCCCGGACGACGTCCTGGAGCCGTCGGAACTGATCCTCCCGGCTCCGGACGCCGGCCTCGAAGAGGTCAGGAAGATGCTCACCGACGACGGCCTCATCCCCGGCTGACCCCGCCACCACCGATCCGCCGCGAAGGTCCCGGCCCCCAGGGGCGCGGGACCTTCGCGCTGTCGGGGGCCCGGGGCGCGCGCCCCGCAACCGGACCGGCGGCCTCCGCCCCGTACCGTTGCCTCCCGTGACCTCCACCGGATCCGCCGCCGGCGCGCTCTCCCTCCGGCGGCTCGTCGACTGGTTCCGGACGCATCCGCTCGCCTTCGACGCGACGCTCGCGTTCGCCGTGCTCGTCTGCATGGTCGCCGGGTCGTTCACCGACCCGCACGGCAGCCCGAACGGGCCCACCTTCGGCGACCGCGCGCCCGACGCGTACAGCGTGCTGCTCATGGCCGCCGGGGCCGCCGCCCTGGTGCGCCGCCGCCGCGAGCCCTTCGTCGTGCTCGGCCTCACCGTGGCGTTCACCCTCGTCGAGCTGGTCGACGACAGCAGGCCCGCGCCCATCGCCATGAGCGCCGTCGTCGCGCTCTGCACGGTCGCCGCCCGCACCGACCGGCCCACCACCTGGCGGGTCGGCCTCGCCACCATGACGGTGCTCACCGCCGCGGCCATGGTCTTCGGCCCGACCCCCTGGTACGCGCAGGAGAACCTCGGCATCTTCGCCTGGACCGGCATGGCCGCCGCCGCAGGGGACGCCGTCCGCAGCCGGCGGGCCTTCGTGGACGCCATCCGGGAGCGCGCCGAACGCGCCGAGCGCACCCGCGAGGAGGAGGCCCGGCGCCGGGTCGCGGAGGAGCGGCTGCGGATCGCCCGCGACCTCCACGACGTCGTCGCCCACCACATCGCCCTGGTGAACGTCCAGGCCGGAGTCGCCGCCCACCTCATGGAGAAGCGCCCCGACCAGGCCAAGGAGGCCCTCGCGCACGTCCGCGAGGCCGGTCGCTCCGCCCTGGACGAGCTGCGCGCCACCGTCGGCCTGCTGCGCCAGTCCGGCGACCCGGAGGCCCCCACCGAGCCCGCCCCCGGCCTCGCCGTCCTCGACGGACTGCTCGACAGCTTCCGCAAGGCCGGCCTCCCGGTCGCCCTGGCCCGCGCCGACGGCGACGGGCCGCTGCCCGCCGCCGTCGACCTGGCCGCGTACCGGATCGTGCAGGAGGCCCTGACCAACGTGCGCAAGCACGCCGGGCCGGACGCCGAGGCCGAGGTCAGCGTCGTGCGGGTGGGCCGTACGGTCGAGATCACCGTCCTCGACAACGGCGCCTCCCCGGCCGCCCCGGACGGGGCCCCGACCGGCGGCCACGGACTGCTCGGCATGCGCGAGCGGGTCGGCGCGCTCGGCGGCACCCTGACCGCCGCACCCCGCTACGGCGGCGGCTTCCGCGTACAGGCGATACTGCCCGTGGCCCCCCGCACGGGGGAGGGGGAGGACACATGACGATCCGGGTGCTGCTCGCCGACGACCAGACCCTGCTGCGCAGCGCCTTCAGGGTCCTGGTCGACTCCGAACCCGACATGCGGGTCGTCGGCGAGGCGCCCGACGGCGCCCGGGCCGTCGAGCTGGCCCGCACCGAACGGCCCGACGTCGTCCTGATGGACATCCGCATGCCGGGCACCGACGGCCTCGCCGCCACCCGCGCGATCACCGCCGACCCCGACCTCTCCGGCGTGCGGATCGTCATGCTGACCACCTTCGAGGTCGACGAGTACGTCGTGCAGTCGCTGCGCGCCGGCGCCTCCGGCTTCCTCGGCAAGGGCGCCGAACCGGAGGAGCTGCTCGGCGCGATCCGGATCGCCCACGCCGGCGAGGCGCTGCTCTCCCCGGCCGCCACCAAGGGCCTGATCGCCACCTTCCTCGCCCAGGGCGCCCACGACGGCGGCGCGGGCGCCGGGGCGCGCTCCGAACGCCTCGCCGCGCTCACCGCCCGCGAGCGCGAGGTCCTCGTCCTCGTCGCGGGCGGCCTGTCCAACGACGAGATCGCCCACCGGCTCGACGTCAGCCCCCTCACCGTGAAGACCCACGTCAACCGGACCATGGCCAAGCTCGGCGCCCGCGACCGGGCCCAGCTGGTGGTCACGGCCTACGAGTCGGGGCTGGTACGCCCGAGGGGGGAGTGACCCGGGGCGCGGGCGTACTCCGGACGCGGTACGCGCGGCGTGAGGAAGTGCGCCCGGGGGCCGAGGTTTTCCGGCGGCGGATGGCCGATCGTATGACGGGGGCGTCCCGGGCCGGTCGAAGGCCGGGACGGGGCCGCTCCCGACCGCCGACGCGTACGCCACGGAAGAGAGAACCCCATCCCATGTCCTGGCTGTCCAGATTCAGCCTCGCGCAACGGGCCCTGATCGGGCTGACGTCCCTCGTCGCGATCGTCTTCGGGGCGATCGCGATACCGCAGCTCAAGCAGCAGCTCCTCCCCTCGATCGAGCTGCCCATGGTCTCGGTCCTCGCCCCCTACCAGGGCGCCTCTCCCGACGTGGTCGAGAAGCAGGTCGTCGAACCCCTCGAGAACGGCCTGAAGGGCGTCGACGGCCTCACGTCGGTCACCTCCACCGCCTCCGAGGGCATGGCCCTCGTCACGGCCTCCTTCGACTACGGCGACGAGTCGACCAAGCAGCTCGTCGCCGACGTCCAGCAGGCCGTGAACCGCGCCCGCGCCCAGCTCCCCGACACGGTCGACCCGCAGGTCGTGGCCGGCTCGACGGACGACATGCCGACCGTCGTCCTCGCCGCCTCCTCCGACAAGGACCCGCAGGCCCTCGCGGACCTCCTCGACCGGACCGTCGTGCCCGCCCTCCAGGACATCGAGGGCGTCGGCCAGGTCTCCGTCAGCGGCGTCCAGGACCTCCAGGTCTCCGTCACCCCCGACGAGCGGAAGCTCGCCGCCGCCGGCACCAGCACCACGAAGCTCGCCGAGGCCCTGCGCTCCGGCGGCGGCACGATGCCCGCCGGCTCCTTCACCGAGGACGGCAGGAGCCGCACGATCCAGGTCGGCGGCGGCTACACCTCCCTGAAGCAGATCGAGGACCTGCGCATCCCGGCGGCCGCCCCCGGCAAGGGGAAGGCGGTCCGCCTCGGCGACGTGGCCACCGTCCGCCAGGAGGAGTCCCCGCGCACCTCCCTGACCCGCACCAACGGCAGGCCCAGCCTCGCCGTCATGGCCACCATGGACAAGGACGGCAGCGCCGTCGCCATCTCCGACGCCGTCGCCGAGAAGCTGCCCGACCTGCGCCGCGACCTCGGCGCGGGCGCCGAGCTGACCGTCGTCTCCGACCAGGGCCCGGCCGTCGCCAAGGCCGTCTCCGGCCTCACCACCGAGGGCGCCCTCGGCCTCGTCATGGCCGTCCTGGTGATCCTGGTCTTCCTCACCTCGGTCCGCTCGACCCTGGTGACCGCGGTCTCCATCCCGCTCTCGGTCGTCCTCGCCCTCCTCGTGCTGTGGACCCGCGACCTCTCGCTCAACATGCTCACGCTCGGCGCGCTCACCATCGCCATCGGCCGGGTCGTCGACGACTCGATCGTGGTCCTGGAGAACGTCAAGCGCCACCTCGGCTACGGCGAGGAGCGCCGGGAGGCGATCCTCACCGCGGTCCGCGAGGTGGCCGGCGCCGTCACCTCCTCCACCCTCACCACCGTGGCCGTCTTCCTGCCGATCGGCTTGGTCGGCGGCATCGTCGGCGAGATGTTCAGCCCCTTCTCGCTGACGGTCACGGCGGCCCTGCTCGCCTCCCTGCTCGTCTCCCTGACCGTCGTCCCGGTCCTCTCGTACTGGTTCCTGCGCGCCCCCCAGGGCACGCCGGAGGACCTGGCGGAGGCCCGCAGGCGGGCCGAGGAGGCGGAGGAGAAGAGCCGCCTCCAGCGCCTGTACGTGCCGGTCCTGCGGTTCGCGACCCGGCGCCGGCTCGCCAGCCTGGGCATCGCGCTCGCCGTCCTGGTCGTCACCTTCGGCATGACCCCGCTCCTGAAGACGAGCTTCTTCGACCAGGGCGAGCAGGAGGTCCTGAGCATCAAGCAGAAGCTGGCGCCCGGCACCTCCCTGAGCGCCTCCGACGAGGCCGCGAAGAAGGTCGAGAAGGTCCTCGCGGAGACCGAGGGCGTCAAGGACTACCAGGTCACCGTCGGCTCGTCCGGCTTCATGGCGGCCTTCGGCGGCGGCACCGGCGCGAACCAGGCCTCGTACCAGGTCAGCCTGGAGGAGTCCGCCTCGTACGAGAAGACGCGGCACGCCATCGAGAAGGGGCTCGCCGGCCTCGACGGGATCGGCGACACCACCCTCGCGGCCGGCGACGGCTTCGGCGGCCAGGACCTGAGCGTGGTCGTCAAGGCGGCCGACCCGCGGGTGCTCGCGCAGGCCGCCGAGCAGGTCCGGACCGCGGTCGCCGGGATCGAGGGCGTCACCGACGTCCGGAGCGACCTCTCGCAGTCCGTCCCGCGCGTCTCCGTCACGGCGAAGCCCGCCGCGGCCGACGCCGGCCTCGACCCCGCCTCGCTCGGCACGGTCGTCGCCCAGGCCGTCCGGGGCACCCCGGCCGCCAAGGCGACCCTCGACGACACCGAGCGGGACGTCCTCATCACCTCGGCGAAGCCCGTCACCACCCTGGCCGGGCTGAGGGCGCTGCCCCTCGGCCCGGTGCGGCTCGGTGACGTCGCCACCGTCGAGCTGGTCCCCGGCCCGGTCTCCATGACCCGGATCGACGGCGCCCGCGCCGCGACGGTCACGGCCAGGCCGGCCGGCGACGACACCGGGGCGGTGAGCGCCGCCCTCCAGCAGAAGATCGACGCGCTCGACCTGCCGGCGGGCGCCACCGCCACCGTCGGCGGCGTCAGCGAGGACCTGAACGAGACCCTGCTCAACATGGCCCTGGCGATGCTCGCGGCCGTCGCGATCGTCTTCATGCTGCTCGTCGCGACCTTCCGGTCGCTGATCCAGCCGCTGATCCTGCTGGTCTCGATCCCGTTCGCGGCGACCGGCGCGATCGGTCTGCTCGTGGCCACCGACACCGCGATGGGCGTCCCGGCGATGATCGGCATGCTGATGCTCATCGGCATCGTCGTCACCAACGCGATCGTCCTGATCGACCTGATCAACCAGTACCGCGCGCGGGGCCTCGGCGTCGTCGAGGCGGTGGTCGAGGGCGGCCGGCACCGGCTCCGCCCGATCCTGATGACCGCCCTGGCGACGATCTTCGCCCTGCTGCCGATGGCCCTCGGCATCACCGGCGAGGGCGGCTTCATCGCCCAGCCGCTGGCCGTGGTCGTGATCGGCGGTCTGATCACCTCGACGCTGCTGACCCTGCTCCTCGTCCCGACGCTCTACGCGGTGGTGGAGCTCCGCAAGGAGCGCCGCGCGAAGCGGAAGGCGGAGAAGCGGGCGGGGAAGAAGAAGGCGAAGGACGACGACACGGCGCACAACCCGGAGCAGCCGGACGTCTCGCCGCTGGACGCGACCCTGCTGAACCTCCTGGACTGAGGCCGGCACGTACGAAGGGCGCCCCGCTCGTGTCGCGGGGCGCCCTTCGGCGTGCGTACGGGAGTACGGGTGAATCGTTACGGCAGCGCCAGCATCCGCTCGAGCGCCAGCTTCGCGAAGCCCTCCGTCTCCTTGTCGACCTCGATCCGGTTGATCAGCTTGCCGTCGGCCAGGGACTCCAGGGCCCACACCAGGTGCGGCAGGTCGATGCGGTTCATGGTCGAGCAGAAGCAGACCGTCTTGTCGAGGAAGACGATCTCCTTGCCCTGGTCGGCGTACCGGTTCGCCAGGCGCCGGACGAGGTTCAGCTCCGTGCCGATCGCCCACGTGGAACCGGCCGGGGCCGCCTCCAGGGTGTTGATGATGTACTCGGTCGAGCCCACGTAGTCCGCGGCGGCGACGACCTCGTGCCGGCACTCGGGGTGCACGAGCACGTTCACGCCGGGGATGCGGGCCCGTACGTCCTCGACCGACTCCAGCGAGAACCGGCCGTGCACCGAGCAGTGGCCCCGCCACAGGATCATCTTGGCGGCGCGCAGCTGCTCGACGGTGAGGCCGCCGTTCGGCTTGTGCGGGTTGTACAGGACGCAGTCGTCCGGGGACATGCCCATGTCGCGGACGGCGGTGTTGCGGCCCAGGTGCTGGTCCGGCAGGA
Source organism: Streptomyces bikiniensis (assembly GCF_000716625.1). Classification (NCBI taxonomy): domain Bacteria; kingdom Bacillati; phylum Actinomycetota; class Actinomycetes; order Kitasatosporales; family Streptomycetaceae; genus Streptomyces; species Streptomyces bikiniensis. The sequence continues at coordinate 79,383 of NZ_JNXJ01000002.1, forward strand.
ACAGCACCTTCGTCGTGCCGGGCTCCCCCTGCTCGAACGCCCAGTTCAGGGCCCGCTCGGCGTTGGACGAGGTGCAGATCGTGCCCCCGTGCCTGCCGGTGAAGGCCTTGATGTCGGCCGAGGAGTTCATGTACGAGACGGGCACGACCTGCTCGGCGATCCCGGCCTCGGTCAGCACGTCCCAGCACTCGGCGACCTGCTCGGCGGTGGCCATGTCGGCCATCGAGCAGCCGGCCGCCAGGTCGGGCAGGACGACCTTCTGGTCGTCACCGGTGAGGATGTCGGCCGACTCCGCCATGAAGTGCACGCCGCAGAAGACGATGTACTCAGCCTCCGGCTTGGCGGCCGCGTCGCGCGCGAGCTTGAAGGAGTCGCCGGTGACGTCGGCGAACTGGATGACCTCGTCGCGCTGGTAGTGGTGGCCGAGGACGAAGACCTTGTCCCCGAGCTTCTCCTTGGCCGCGCGGGCGCGTTCCACGAGGTCGGGGTCGGAGGGCGACGGCAGATCGCCGGGGCACTCCACGCCGCGCTCGCTCTTCGGGTCCGCCTCGCGGCCGAGCAGGAGGAGGGCGAGCGGCGTCGGCTGGACGTCGAGCTCATGACGGGTTTGGGCCGTGGTCACGTCACGCACCCTTTCTTCGGGGAACCTTTTCGTCTAAATGACGCTATCTATCATAACCCCTTCACGTCATGTTGACGATGGCCATAGTGTCGATGTGACGAATTCGCCTTCCACGCTTCTGGACAGGGTGTGCGAGCATGAAAGGAGGAAAACCCCACGCGGCCCGGAATGAATCCGGGGCACCGTCGGTTACCACCGTCGGCAAGCAGTCTCCGTACACACCGGGAGAGAAGCAGATGTCCGTATCGGACGAGAAGACCACTGTCAGCGACGGCATCCTCCTGTCCGACGCCGCCGCGGCCAAGGTCAAGGCCCTCCTCGACCAGGAAGGCCGCGATGACCTGGCCCTGCGCGTCGCCGTTCAGCCCGGCGGCTGCTCCGGCCTGCGTTACCAGCTCTTCTTCGACGAGCGCTCGCTCGACGGCGACGTCGTGAAGGACTTCGACGGCGTCAAGGTCGTCACCGACCGCATGAGCGCCCCGTACCTCGGCGGTGCCTCGATCGACTTCGTCGACACCATCGAGAAGCAGGGCTTCACCATCGACAACCCGAACGCCACGGGCTCCTGCGCCTGCGGCGACTCGTTCAGCTGAGTCGTACGCGTGAGGGCGGGCCCCGGATCTCCTTCCGGGGCCCGCCCTCACGCGTGTCCGGGCCCGCGCCCGTACGGGGAGTTCAGCGGCGCGGCACCGCCTCGCCGCTCGCCGCGTCCACCACCGGCCGCGAGCCGAGCGGGGCGTCCAGGGTCACCGTCTTCACGACCTCCACGGCCATGGCGACGCACATCCGGTCCGGGTCGGGCGTGGACTCCTCGATCCGCAGGGCGACCCGCTCGGGGGTCTGCTCCGCCCTCACCTCGTACGTGCTGCACACCCCGCCCCAGAAGGCGACCGTCAGCGTCCGGCCGTCGTCCCCCGTCCTGTACGACTGGACCTGCCGGGCCGGCGCCGTGCCCTCCTCGGACGACGGCGGCGGGGTCGTCACCGGCGGCGCCAGGTACCGCTCCTCGACCGCCGTGCGCACCACCGTGTGCGGTGCCGCGTCCGCCGGGTCCGCGGTGAACAGCCACGCCGGTACGAGCAGCCGCTCGCCGTCCACGTCCTGCGCGGCGAGCCCGAAGACCGCGCCCGTCACCGGCACCTCGACCGGCGGGGCGGTCCGGTCGGCGGACGGCTGACAGGGCGGCACGGGCTCGCCCGCGGGCTTCCCGGCACTCGGAACCCCGTCCGTCCCGGCGCCCGGCCCGTCCGTCCCCTGCTTCCCGGCACCCGGCACGTCGGCCGTCCCCGGCTTCCCCGCACTCGGCACGTCCGCCGTCCCCGGCCTCCCGGAACCCGGCACCCCGGCGCCCGGGGCCTCCGCGCCCGGCCGCTCCCCGTGCGGGACGGGCGTGGCGCAGCCGCCGATGCCGATCGGGCCCGTGCCCTTCGAGTCCTCGTTCAGCTCCTCCAGGGCCTTCGCCGCCCCCACCACGGGGTACGCGGCGCCCTCGGCCGGCTCCTTCAGCATCCCGCTGCCGCCGGAGATCCGGCCGTCCGGCTCGACGTGCAGCCCCGTCGACCAACCGTAGGTCGGCAGGCCGCTCACCACCGGCTCGGCGTTGACCACCCGTACGGACCCGTTCATCACCTGACCGGCGGTCACCTTCGCGTCGTCCTGGCCGAGCGCCTTCAGGACGGGGGCCGCCGCCGCCCTCGCCGCCGCCTCGCCCACCGGCGAGCCGCCGCGCGAGGGCTTGGTCTCGCCGGGCGGCGGGCACGCCTTGCCCTTGAGGCAGGTGTCGCCGACCGGACCGCCCTCGTACCAGGAGTACGTCCAGTTCCCCGGCGCCTTCCGCGCCACGTCGAGGCGCGGCCCGGAGCCGTCCTTCTCGGGCGCGATCGACCAGACGTCGCCGGCCAGGACGGGGCGCCCGGAGAGGCCGAGCGCATCGGCCAGCCTGGTCACCTCCGCCGAGGTGACCAGGCCCTCAGGCCGGTGGACCGCGGCCGAGGAGGGCCCTTGGGGGAGTGGGCCCTTGGCTTTGTAGACGGTCCCGCGCGGACCGCCGCCCGGGTCGGGCTCGCCGGGCGCGATCCCGGCACCGCCGTCCGTACCGCCGTCGCTCCCCAGGCGCAGGGGCGACGGGGCCCCGGCCGCGCCGGCGGACCGGCTCGCGCCGTCCGCGCCGTCGCCGGACGCCGCGGTGGCGAGGTACACCCCGCCGCCCCCGGCGAGCAGCACGCCCGCCGCCACCGAGGCGGCGAGCAGCGTCCGCCGCCTCCGACCGTTCTCCGTACCGCTCACGGCTCAGCTCCTTCGGCCCTTGGTCATCTCCGTGGAAGACACCGGTGGGACGGAGCGGGAGCCCGGACGGTTCCGTCAGCCGCCGTACTCGGCGGTGGCGTCGATCAGCCGGGCCGAGGCGGCCGGCACGACGACCCCGTTGATCAGGGCGGGGGAGACCGGAGCGGACTCCGGGGCCAGGGGGACCGCCCAGTGCGGGGCCATCCGGGCGCCGTCGCCGCGCAGCTGCGCGAGGCTCAGCTCGGACTCGTGTCGCTCCCGGGGAGCGGGGTAGAGACTCATGGGCGCACCGTACGCACCACGAGCCCACGGAGAAAAGACCTACTCTGGGGTAGTTTCCCCTGTTCGGCAGGGCGGCCCCCAGCGGGTAGCGTGAACTGTCATTACCGCCTTCCCGCAGGAGCACCCGCCGTGCGCATCGCAGTCACCGGCTCCATCGCCACCGACCACCTCATGACCTTCCCCGGCCGGTTCGCCGACCAGTTCGTGGCCGACCAGCTCCACACGGTGTCCCTCTCCTTCCTCGTCGACAACCTGGACGTGCGCCGGGGAGGCGTCGCGGCCAACATCTGCTTCGGCATGGGACAGCTCGGCAGCCGCCCGGTCCTGGTGGGCGCCGCCGGCTTCGACTTCGACGAGTACCGGGCCTGGCTCGACCGGCACGGCGTCGACACCGGCTCGGTCCGCATCTCCGAGGTCCTGCACACCGCCCGCTTCGTCTGCACCACCGACCGGGACCACAACCAGATCGGCTCCTTCTACACGGGCGCGATGAGCGAGGCCCGGCTGATCGAGCTCAAGGCCGTCGCCGACCGCGTGGGCGGCCTCGACCTGGTCCTGATCGGCGCCGACGACCCCGAGGCGATGCTCCGCCACACCGAGGAGTGCCGCACCCGCTCCATCCCCTTCGCCGCGGACTTCTCGCAGCAGATCGCGCGCATGGACGGCCGGGAGATCCGCACCCTCCTCGACGGCGCCACCTACCTCTTCTCCAACGAGTACGAGAAGGGCCTCATCGAGTCCAAGACGGGCTGGACCGACGCGGAGATCCTCTCCCGCGTCGGCCACCGCGTCACCACCCTCGGCTCGCGCGGCGTGCGCATCGAGCGGGTCGGCGAGGACCCGATCGAGGTCGGCTGCCCCGAGGAGACGGCCAAGGTCGACCCGACCGGCGTCGGCGACGCCTTCCGGGCCGGCTTCCTCACCGGTCTGGCCTGGGGCGTCGGCCACGAGCGCGCCGCGCAGGTCGGCTGCATGCTGGCCACGCTCGTCATCGAGACCCTGGGCACCCAGGAGTACACCCTGGGCCGGGCCAACTTCATGGAGCGCTTCACCAAGGCGTACGGCGACGAGGCCGCCGCCGAGGTCCACGCCCACCTGGCCTGACACCCGCCCCCGCCGGGCCCGGGACCTCCCGGGCCCGTGCGGTCAGGACGTCCGCCGCACCACGTACGCCCGGCCGCCCTCCGGCGCGTCCTCCTCGCCCACGTACTCCTGGTCCCGCATCGCGCACCACGCCGGGATGTCCAGGCGGGCCGCCTCGTCGTCCGCGAGGACCGTCACCGTGCCGCCCACCGGGACGTCGCCGATCACCTTCGCCAGCTCGATCACCGGGATCGGGCAGCGCCGGCCCAGCGCGTCCACGACCAGGGAGCCGGGACCGGCCGCCGGGGCCGCGGCCGGGGCGGCCGGGACGCCGAGCCGTTCCCGCACCCCCGCCACCACCCCCGGCAGCACGTCGAGGAAGCGGTCCACGTCCTCCTCCGCCGTGCCGGCCGGCAGGGACACCCGGACGTTCCCCTCGCTCAGCACTCCCATCGCGCGCAGCACATGGCTGGGCGTCAGCGTCGAACTCGTGCACGACGAACCGGACGAAACGGAGAAACCCTCCCGGTCCAGCTCGTGCAGCAGCGTCTCCCCGTCGACATAGAGACAGGAGAAGGTGACGAGGTGGGGAAGCCGGCGCACCGGGTCGCCCACCACCTCCACGTCCGGCACCAGCTCCGGCACCCGCGCCCGGATCCGGTCCACCAGGGCCCGGAGCCGCGCCCCCTCGGCCGCCGCCTCCGCCCGGACCGCCCGCAGCGAGGCCGCCGCCGCCACGATCGCCGGCAGGTTCTCGAAGCCCGGGGCCCGGCCCGACTCCCGCTCGTCCGACGGTCCTTGCGGAGCGAACCGCACCCCCTTCCGCACGGCGAGCAGCCCCACCCCCGCCGGACCGCCCCACTTGTGCGCGCTCGCCGCGAGCAGCGACCAGCCGCCCTCCACCGGACCCCAGCCGAGCGACTGGGCCGCGTCCACCAGCAGCGGCACGCCCACCCCCCGGCAGGCCTCCGCCACCTCGGCCACCGGCTGCTCGGTCCCCACCTCGTGGTTGGCCGACTGGAGGCACGCGAGCGCCGTCCCCTCCCCGAGCGCCGCCGCGAAGGCCCCGGCGTCCACCGCCCCCGACCGGTCGACCGGCACCTCGGCCACCGTCCCGCCCGCCGCCGCGTGCACCTCGGCCGCGTGCAGGACGGAGGAGTGCTCGACCGCCGACACCACGAGCCGGTTCCCGACGCGCCGGCGGCCCGCGAGCGCTCCGGAGACCCCCGCGTGAACCGCGCGCGTACCCGAAGGAGTGAACACGAGCTCGTCGGCGCGGCAGCCCACCGCCTCCGCCGCGGCCTCCCGCGCCGCGTCGAGCAGCAGCCGGGCCCGCCGCCCCTCGCGGTACAGCCGGGCGGGGTCGGCCCAGCCCTCGTCCAGGGAGGCGAGCAGCGCCTGGCGGGCGACGGGGTGCAGCGGGGCGGCGGACGCGGCGTCGAAGTACGGCATCCGCCCACCGTAGAACGTGCGCGGCCCCGCCCCCGGGCGCACCCCCGCCCGGGCCCGTACGCCCGCGCGTCCCCGCCCGTGCCTCCCCGTACGGCCCGCCGTACGGCCTGCCCGCACCGGCCGCGCCCCGCCTCCGCACCGGGCGCGCCCTCCCCGGCCCCGGCGTGTCGCCCGCCCCGTCCGGTGAACCCTCGTCAGAACACCCGTCCGGCCCGTCGCCAGGCCCCCGGACGGGCCTTCCCCGCCTCCCTCCGGAACCCCCGGCTCCACCCCTTCGGGGAGTCGGACGGCGCGTTGGGCACCCTCCCCGCGCGACCCCAAATAGCGTCCAGTAGGGTTTGGTCCGCATAAACATCCAAACCCCTGCCCGCGGCCGGGGCGGCGACCGACCAGCGAGACGGACGGCCGTGGCCGACCAACGCGGGCCGAGACTCTCGGGAAGGCGCTACGTGAGTCCCAACGGCTCCGACCGCTCGTCGCGGCGCCCGATGCGGCGGAAGCTGCCGCAGGTGCTGACTGCGGGCCTGATCCTGGCGACAGCCACCGGCTGCTCGTACAACTGGGAAGACTTCCCCCGCCTTGGTATGCCCACCCCCGTCACGGAGGAGGCTCCTCGGATCCTCTCCCTGTGGCAGGGCTCCTGGGCGGCCGCCCTCGTCACCGGTGTACTGGTGTGGGGCCTGATCCTGTGGTCCGTCATCTTCCACCGGCGCACCCGCACCAAGGTCGAGGTACCTCCGCAGACCCGTTACAACATGCCCATCGAGGCGCTGTACACGGTCACCCCCCTCATCATCGTCTCGGTGCTCTTCTACTTCACCGCGCGCGACGAGTCGAAGCTCCTGGAGCTCTCCGAAAAGCCGACCCACACCATCAACGTGGTCGGCTACCAGTGGAGCTGGGGCTTCAACTACATCGAGAACGTGCCCGGCGTGAAGGGCGACGCCAAGACGGACAAGAACCTGGAAACCGTGCCCGAGAGGTACAAGGTCCAGTTCCCGGACAACGCGGGCGGCGTCTACGACGCCGGCATCCCCGGTGACCGCAACCCGCAGACCGGCAACCCGGGTCCGACCCTGTGGCTGCCCAAGGGCGAGAAGGTCCGGTTCGTCCTGACCTCCCGCGACGTCATCCACTCCTTCTGGGTGGTCCCCTTCCTCATGAAGCAGGACGTCATCCCGGGCCACCCGAACGCCTTCGAGGTCACCCCGACCCAGGAGGGCACCTTCCTCGGCAAGTGCGCCGAGCTGTGCGGTGTGGACCACTCCCGGATGCTCTTCAACGTCAAGGTGGTCTCCCCGGAGCGCTACCAGCAGCACCTGAAGGAGCTGGCGGAGAAGGGGCAGACCGGCTACATCCCGTCCGGCATCGAGCAGACGGAACCGGCCAGGAACGCGGAGAAGAAGGTACTGTGAGTATCCTCAACGAACCCCAGGGTGCGGCTGCGGCTGAGGAGCCCTACGAGAACGAGGTTCCGCTCCGCCGCAAGCAGCCCGGCAACGTCGTCGTGAAGTGGCTGACCACCACCGACCACAAGACGATCGGCACGCTCTACCTGGTCACGTCGTTCGTCTTCTTCTGCATCGGCGGACTCATGGCGCTCTTCATGCGCGCCGAGCTGGCCCGTCCGGGTACGCAGATCATGTCGAACGAGCAGTTCAACCAGGCGTTCACGATGCACGGCACGATCATGCTGCTGATGTTCGCGACGCCGCTGTTCGCCGGATTCGCGAACTGGATCATGCCGCTGCAGATCGGCGCGCCCGACGTGGCGTTCCCGCGGCTGAACATGTTCGCGTACTGGCTCTACCTCTTCGGCTCGATCATCGCGGTGGCCGGCTTCCTCACCCCGCAGGGTGCGGCCGACTTCGGCTGGTTCGCCTACTCCCCGCTGTCGGACGCCGTCCGCTCGCCGGGCGTCGGCGCCGACATGTGGATCATGGGTCTGGCCTTCTCCGGCTTCGGCACGATCCTCGGCTCGGTCAACTTCATCACCACGATCATCTGCATGCGCGCTCCGGGCATGACGATGTTCCGCATGCCGATCTTCACCTGGAACGTGCTGCTGACCGGTGTCCTGGTCCTGCTCGCCTTCCCGGTCCTGGCGGCCGCGCTGTTCGCCCTGGAGGCGGACCGGAAGTTCGGTGCCCACGTCTTCGACGCGGCCAACGGCGGCGCCCTGCTCTGGCAGCACCTCTTCTGGTTCTTCGGACACCCAGAGGTGTACATCATCGCCCTGCCGTTCTTCGGCATCGTCTCCGAGATCATCCCGGTCTTCAGCCGCAAGCCGATGTTCGGCTACATCGGCCTGGTGGCCGCGACGATCGCCATCGCCGGTCTGTCCGTGACCGTGTGGGCGCACCACATGTACGTCACCGGCGGCGTGCTCCTCCCGTTCTTCTCCTTCATGACGTTCCTCATCGCCGTACCGACCGGCGTGAAGTTCTTCAACTGGATCGGAACGATGTGGAAGGGCTCGCTGTCCTTCGAGACACCGATGCTCTGGACGATCGGCTTCCTGATCACCTTCACCTTCGGTGGTCTGACCGGTGTCATCCTGGCCTCGCCCCCGATGGACTTCCACGTCTCCGACTCGTACTTCGTCGTGGCGCACTTCCACTACGTCGTCTTCGGCACCGTCGTCTTCGCGATGTTCGCCGGCTTCCACTTCTGGTGGCCGAAGTTCACCGGCAAGATGCTGGACGAGCGCCTCGGCAAGATGACGTTCTGGACGCTGTTCATCGGCTTCCACGGCACCTTCCTGGTGCAGCACTGGCTCGGTGCCGAGGGCATGCCGCGCCGTTACGCGGACTACCTGGACGCCGACGGCTTCACCGCCCTGAACACGATCTCGACGATCTCCTCCTTCCTGCTCGGCCTGTCGATCCTGCCGTTCTTCTACAACGTCTGGAAGACCGCCAAGTACGGCAAGAAGATCGAGGTCGACGACCCGTGGGGCTACGGCCGTTCGCTCGAATGGGCGACGTCCTGCCCGCCGCCGCGGCACAACTTCCTCACCCTGCCGCGCATCCGCTCGGAATCCCCGGCGTTCGACCTGCACCACCCTGAGATCGCCGCCCTCGACCAGCTCGAGAACAAGCCGCACGAGGCCGAGGCCCTCACGGGCAGCAAGGAGGCCGGCAAGTGAAGATCCAGGGCAAGATGTTCATCTGGCTGAGCGTCTTCATCCTTGCCATGGCGATCCTGTACGGCGTCTGGTCCAAGGAGCCGGTCGGCACGACGGCGCTCTTCCTGGCCTTCGGCCTGGCCATCATGATCGGCTACTACCTGGCCTTCACGGCCAAGCGGGTCGACGCGATGGCGCAGGACGACAAGGAGGCCGACGTCGCGGACGAGGCCGGCGAGCTGGGCTTCTTCGCCCCGCACAGCTGGCAGCCGCTCTCGCTCGCGGTCGGCGGCGCGCTCGCCTTCCTCGCCGTCGCGATGGGCTGGTGGATCCTGTACTTCTCCGCCCCGCTGATTCTCGTCGGCCTGTTCGGCTGGGTCTTCGAGTTCTACCGCGGCGAGAACCAGAACCAGTAGCCGCACCCCGCTCCGCACCGGAGCACACCGAGGGGCCCGGCCACTTCGTCACCGAAGTGGCCGGGCCCCTCGTTTGCCGCACTCGGCGCGCCCCCTCCGAGGGTTGTTCTTACGGTGAGGTCATGAACGACACGCCGCGCATTCGGACTGTTCTGGGCTGCACCCTGTTGGCCGTGACCGTCACCGCGGGCACCGCCGCGTGCTCCGGACCGGACGACCACCCCCTGACGGTGAAGGCGTACGACGCGGCGGACCAGCTCGCCGTCAGCGCCCCGGCCGACGGAGCCAAGGCGGACCCCGAGAAGCCCCTGGAGATCACCGCCAAGGGCGACGAGGGCCGGATCACCGACGTCACCGCCGTCGACGCCTCCGGGCGCCACCTCGCGGGCGAGCTCACCGCGGACGGACGGCGCTGGCGCTCCACGGCCACCCTGGCGGCCGGGGCCCGCTACACGGTCCGGGTGGCCACGGAGGACAAGGACGGCGCCCCCGGCGCCCGTACGTTCACGTTCGAGACGGCCCCGGCGAAGCGGGCCCTGACCGCGGCCTTCGGGCCGGAGGCGGGCACGTACGGGGTAGGGCAGCCGATCACCGCCGAGCTCAGCCTCCCCGTCAAGGACCGGGCCTCCCGCGCGATCGTCGAACGCGCCCTCAAGGTCCGCTCCACCCCCTCCGTCGAGGGCTCCTGGTACTGGGTGGACGACAAGAAGCTGCACTTCCGCCCGAAGGAGTACTGGCCCGCCGGCGCGACCGTCACCGTCAGCGGCAACCTGGACGGCCTCAAGGTCGGCGACAAGCTCTACGGCGGCGAGTCCAAGCCGCTGAAGCTCACCATCGGCGACCGGATCGAGGCCATCGCGGACGCCGGGACGCACCACATGACGGTGAAGCGCAACGGGGAAGTGATCAACACCATTCCGGTGACCACGGGCAAGCCCGGCTTCGACACTCGCAACGGCGTCAAGGTGGTGCTCGGCAAGGAGTACTACGTCCGGATGCGGGGCACCACCGTCGGCATCGCGGAGGGCAGCGCCGAGTCGTACGACCTGCCCGTGTACTACGCCACCCGGGTGACCTGGAGCGGCGAGTACGTGCACGCCGCGCCCTGGTCGGTCGGCTCGCAGGGCTTGGCGAACGTCAGCCACGGCTGCGTGGGCATGTCGACCGGGAACGCGGCCTGGTTCTTCGAGACCGTACGCCCCGGCGACATCGTGAAGACCGTCAACAGCTCGGGGGACACGATGGAGGGGTTCGGCAACGGCTTCGGGGACTGGAACCTGTCCTGGGAGAAGTGGCGCGAGGGCAGCGCCCTGGTGGAGGCCGCCGGAGAACCGGTGGTCTCCACCGAGCAGGCCCGGCTGCGGCCCTCCCTCTGACCGGCCCGGCCGGCTCACGCGCCGATCGAGAGGCGGGAGCGCAGCAGGGACGCCAGGGACGCCGCGAACTCGACCGGTTCCACCGGAAGGGTGACCGCGGCGTCCGCCCGGCTCCAGGTGGCCAGCCAGGCGTCCTGCGGGCGGCCGATGAGCAGCAGCACCGGCGGGCAGCGGAAGACCTCGTCCTTGATCTGCCGGCAGACCCCCATGCCGCCCGCCGGCACGGCCTCGCCGTCCAGGACGCAGACGTCGATCCCGCCCTCGTCCAGGCGCTTCAGGACCGCGGGGAGTGTGGCGCACTCCACGAACTCGACCGGGGGAACGTCCGCCGCGGGCCTGCGTCCGGCCGCCAGGCGCACCTGCGCGCGGGTGTTCGCGTCGTCGCTGTAGACCAGGACCGTGGCACTCGACTGCATCGTTCCTCCGTGGGGAAGTCCGTGGGAAGGTCGTCGATCGATGCCGCGGATGCTACTCCGGTCCACAGCCCGTCAACAGCCGTTCAACACCTGTTCGAAGGGTGTCCCGGGGGCTCCGCGCTGGGCCGTTCGGGCTGGACACACCCCCCTGACACTCCGAACGGCACCCCCCGGAGTGAGGGCGGGATAAGCGACCGACATAATGTCGGTCGTGGCGACAGTAACGACAGTAGAAACAGGGCACGCACACCCGTCGGTCAATCGACCGAACCTCACCAGCGTCGGAACCATCATCTGGTTGAGCTCCGAGCTGATGTTCTTCGCGGCCCTCTTCGCGATGTACTTCACCCTGCGATCGGTGACGGGTGCCGACTTCTGGGCGGAAAAGGCAGACGCCTTGAACTTCCCGTTCTCGGCGACCAACACCACGATCCTGGTGCTCTCCTCCCTCACCTGCCAGCTCGGCGTCTTCGCCGCCGAGCGGGGCGACGTGAAGAAGCTCCGGACGTGGTTCATCATCACGTTCGTGATGGGTGCGATCTTCATCGGCGGCCAGGTCTTCGAGTACACCGAGCTGGTCAAGCACGAGGGGCTCTCCCTCTCGTCGGACCCGTACGGCTCCGTGTTCTACCTGACCACCGGCTTCCACGGCCTGCACGTGACGGGCGGTCTCATCGCCTTCCTGCTGGTCCTCGGCCGGACGTACGCCGCCAAGAGGTTCACTCACGAGCAGGCAACCGCCGCCATCGTCGTGTCCTACTACTGGCACTTCGTCGATGTCGTCTGGATCGGCCTCTTCGCCACGATCTACATGATCAAGTGATCGGTCCCGCCGGCACGGCGGACCGAGACATCCAGCAAGCATCGACGCAGAAGATCCTGACACCGGGGTAATCCGTGAAAAAGCTCTCCGCACGACGACGCCATCCGCTGGCGGCGGTCGTCGTCCTACTTCTCGCGCTGGCGGCCACGGGGGGGCTGTACGCCGCGTTCGCGCCCGCGGGCACGGCGAAGGCCGACGAGACCGCCCAGTCCCTCGCCATCGAGGAGGGGAAGAAGCTCTACTCCGTCGGCTGCGCCAGCTGCCACGGAACCGGCGGTCAGGGCACCTCTGACGGCCCGTCCCTCGTGGGCGTCGGTTCGGCCTCCGTGGACTTCCAGGTCGGCACCGGCCGCATGCCGGCCCAGCAGCCGGGCGCGCAGGTCCCGAAGAAGAAGAACATCTACTCGCAGGCCGAGATCGACCAGCTCGCGGCGTACATCGCCTCCCTCGGCGCCGGTCCGATCACGCCGACCGAGAAGCAGTACGACCCCGCGGGCGCCGACGCCGCCAAGGGCGGCGAGCTGTTCCGCACCAACTGTGCCCAGTGCCACAACTTCACCGGTGAGGGCGGCGCGCTGACGCACGGCAAGTACGCCCCGAGCCTCGAAGGCGTGAGCCCGAAGCACCTCTACGAGGCCATGCAGACCGGCCCGCAGAACATGCCCTCCTTCCCGGACACGACCATGCCGGAGCAGCAGAAGAAGGACATCATCGCGTACGTCCAGGCCGTCAACAGCGAGAAGGCCGACAACCCGGGCGGCCTCTCGCTCGGTGGTCTCGGTCCCGTCAGCGAGGGCCTGTTCGCCTGGGTCTTCGGTCTGGGTGCGCTGATCGCAGTTGCCGTCTGGGTCGCGGCCCACACCGCTAAGGCCAAGAAGTCATGAGTAGCCAAGAGATTTCAGAAGAGAACCTGCCGGCAGGGCAGGACACCGCGCACGGCGCGGTGAAGGTCGCCGACGACCCGTTCGCCGACCCGGGCCTCCCGCCCCACAAGCCCCGCATCCAGGACATCGACGAGCGGGCCGCCCGTCGGTCCGAGCGCGCGGTCGCCTTCATGTTCACGCTGTCGATGCTGGCCACCGTCGGCTTCATCGCCTCGTACGTGATCTTCCCGGTCGACAAGATCGTGTACATCTGGCCCTTCGGCCGGGTGTCCGCGCTCAACTTCGCCCTGGGTCTGACCCTCGGCGCGGCCCTCTTCTTCATCGGCGCGGGCGCGGTCCACTGGGCCCGCACCCTGATGTCCGACGTCGAGGTCGCCGACGAGCGCCACCCGATCGAGGCGTCGCCCGAGGTCAAGGCGAAGGTCATGGCGGACTTCGCGGCCGGTGCCGCCGAGTCCGGCATGGGCCGCCGCAAGCTCATCCGCAACACGATGTTCGGCGCGCTGTCGCTGGTGCCGCTCTCCGGCATCGTCCTGCTGCGCGACATGGGCCCGCTGCCCGAGAAGAAGCTCCGGACCACCCTGTGGGCCAAGGGCAAGCAGCTCATCAACATGAACACGCACGAGCCGCTGCGCCCCGAGGACGTCGCGGTCGGTTCGCTGACCTTCGCGATGCCCGAGGGCCTCTCGGAGCACGACCACCACTTCCAGACCGAGATCGCCAAGGCCGCCCTGATGATCGTCCGGATCCAGCCGGAGGACATCAAGGACAAGCGCGAGCTGGAGTGGTCGCACGACGGCATCGTCGCCTTCTCGAAGATCTGCACCCACGTGGGCTGCCCGATCTCCCTGTACGAGCAGCAGACGCACCACGTCCTCTGCCCGTGCCACCAGTCCACCTTCGACCTCTCCGACGGCGCCCGCGTCATCTTCGGCCCGGCCGGTCACGCCCTTCCGCAGCTGCGGATCGGCGTGAACGAGAAGGGCTTCCTGGAGGCGCTCGGCGACTTCGACGAGCCCGTCGGTCCTGCCTTCTGGGAGCGCGGATGAGCACCGTGACCGATACGAAGAAGAAGGCGCCCGCCGGTGAGCGGGTCGCCGACTGGGCCGACGGCCGCCTGGGGATCTACACGCTGGCCAAGGCCAACATGCGGAAGATCTTCCCGGACCACTGGTCCTTCATGCTGGGCGAGATCTGCCTCTACAGCTTCATCATCATCATCCTGACGGGCGTCTACCTGACGCTGTTCTTCCACCCGTCGATGAACGAGGTGGAGTACGCCGGGCCGTACGTCCCGCTCCAGGGACAGCTGATGTCCGAGGCGTTCAACTCGACCATGCACATCTCGTTCGAGGTGCGCGGCGGTCTGCTCATCCGGCAGATCCACCACTGGGCGGCGCTGATCTTCCTCGCCGGCATGTTCGTGCACATGATGCGCGTGTTCTTCACGGGCGCGTTCCGCAAGCCGCGTGAGATCAACTGGCTGTTCGGCTTCCTGCTGTTCTTCCTGGGCATGTTCACCGGCTTCACCGGTTACTCGCTCCCGGACGACCTGCTCTCCGGCACCGGTGTCCGCTTCATGCAGGGCGCGATCCTGTCCGTGCCGGTCGTCGGCACGTACCTCTCGATGTTCCTGTTCGGCGGGGAGTTCCCCGGCGGCGACTTCGTCGCCCGGTTCTACTCGGCGCACGTGCTGCTGCTGCCCGGCATCATGCTGGGCCTGATGGTCGCCCACCTCATCCTGGTGTTCGTCCACAAGCACACGCACTTCGAGGGCCCCGGCCGCACGAACAAGAACGTCGTCGGCATGCCGCTGCTCCCGGTGTACATGGCGAAGGCCGGAGGCTTCTTCTTCCTGGTCTTCGGCGTCATCGCGATCATCGCGGCGATCGCCTCGATCAACCCGATCTGGGCGCTCGGCCCGTACCGCCCGGACCAGGTGTCCACCGGCGCCCAGCCCGACTGGTACATGGGCTTCGCCGAGGGTCTGATCCGTGTCATGCCCGGCTGGGAGATCAACCTCTGGGGCCACACGCTGGTCCTGGGCGTGTTCATCCCGCTGGTGATCTTCCCGGCGGTGCTCGGCGCGATCGCGGTCTACCCGTTCATCGAGTCCTGGATCACCGGCGACAAGCGCGAGCACCACATCGCGCAGCGCCCGCGCAACGCTCCGACGCGCACCGCCTTCGGCGTCGCCTGGATCACCGCGTACATGATCATGCTCGTGGGTGGTGGAAACGACCTCTGGGCGACCCACTTCCACCTGTCGATCAACTCGATCACCTGGTTCGTGCGGATCTTCTTCTTCGCCGGTCCGGTCATCGCGTTCATCGTCACCAAGCGGATCTGCCTCGGCCTCCAGCGCCGGGACAAGGACAAGGTGCTGCACGGCCGCGAGTCGGGCATCATCAAGCGCCTGCCGCACGGTGAGTTCGTCGAGGTCCACGAGCCGCTCAGCCAGGGCGAGCTGCACCGCCTCACGGCGCACGAGCAGTACGCGCCCGCCGAGCTGCCGCCGGCCGTCGACGAGAACGGCGTCGAGCGGAAGATCGGCCGCATGGAGAAGCTGCGGGTCAAGCTCAACAAGGGCTACTACGGCGAGGACAACCAGATCGCCAAGCCCACCGTCGAGGAGTACAAGGAGATCCAGAGCGGCCACGGCCACCACTGATCGCCTGAACACCTGAAGTCCGCCACGGCGAGAGCCCCGTCCATCCGATGGACGGGGCTCTTTGCCGTCCCCGGGGGTCGATAGGGTGGGGCCGTATCCGTCACGCCATGATGACCAGGAGCTGCCATGAGCGCTGCGACCCCCGCTGGAGGACCTACCACGGCGGGCCGCTCCTGGCCCGTCGTCCTGGACGGTCTGCTGACCGGCCGCGACCAGAGCGCCGAGGACACCGCCTGGGCCATGGACCGCATCCTGCGCGGCGAGGCCACCGACGCGCAGATCGCCGGCTTCGCGGTCGCCCTCCGCGCCAAGGGCGAGACCGTCGAGGAGATCTCCGGACTCGTCCGGACGATGTACGAGCACGCCAACACGATCGAGGTGCCCGGCCCGTCCGTCGACATCGTCGGCACCGGCGGCGACGGCGCCAAGACCGTCAACGTCTCCACCATGTCCGCGATCGTGGTCGCCGGCACCGGTGCCAAGGTCGTCAAGCACGGCAACCGGGCGGCCTCCTCCGCCTCCGGCGCCTCCGACGTCCTGGAGAAGCTCGGCGTCAACCTGGAGCTGACCCCGCGCCGGGTCGCCGAGGTCGCCGAGGAGGCGGGCATCACCTTCTGCTTCGCGGTGAAGTTCCACCCGGCGCTGCGGCACGTCGCCGCGGCCCGCAAGGAGCTGGGCATCCGGACCACCTTCAACTTCCTCGGTCCGCTCACCAACCCGGCCCGCGTCCGGGCCCAGGCGACCGGCGTCGCCGACGCCCGGATGGCCCCGATCATGGCCGGGGTGCTCGCCGAGCGCGGCTCCTCCGCCCTGGTCTTCCGCGGCGACGACGGGCTCGACGAGCTGACCACCACGGCCACCTCGCGGGTCTGGGTGGTCCGGGACGGCTCGGTGCGGGAGGAGGCCTTCGATCCCCGGGACGTCGGCATCGACCTGGTGCCCGTGGAGGCGCTGCGCGGCGCGGACGCCTCGTACAACGCCGACGTGGCCCGCCGGCTGCTCGCGGGGGAGACCGGCCCGGTGCGGGACGCGGTGCTGCTCAACTCGGCGGCGGCCCTCACGGCCCTCGCACCGGGGGACGGCACCCTGGTGGAGCAGATCCGCGCCGGCATCGCCAAGGCCGCCGAGGCGATCGACTCCGGCGCCGCCCGCCGGGCCCTGGAGCGCTGGATCTCCGTCAGCAACGCGTAGTGTTCCGGCCTTTCGCCGTACGACCCCGGTCCAGCATGCGGACCGGGGTCTTGCGCATCGGCGCTCCTGTGGCAGGATGCTCTTCAGGTCACGAGTGACAGCGTTCTGGCCCCGGCCTGCTGTCCGGCAACCCTCCGTCCGTGGCGGGGTGCCCCGGGTGATGACCAGGCCGTAGGCAGCGAGGTCTACGGCAAGCGCGGACCCCTCGAACACCAGGGGTCCTGGTCTCTCGAGGAGCTTTTTCCGTGAGCAAGCGAATGCGATAGGGCGAGTCCGCCCCTTCTTCACCCTCGGATCCGGGGTCCCTTCCGCGTACCCCCGTGCCGTCCGAGGCCTCACCCGTACCCCGCCGTGTCCGGCCGCGTACGGGATCACCGAAGCCATTCCGCACCGCCCGCCGGGAGATACCGCCATGTCCGCACGCCCTGACGCCGTCGCCACCGCCGCTGTCGAGACCACCGTCGCCGAGACCGTCGCCACCGAGTCCGCCGACCCCTGCTGCGCCGCCCCGCTGCCCGTCCTCGGCCGGGACGTGACCGTCCCGCTCGTCACCGGCGGCGAGGTGACCTACGCGGCGCTCGACTACGCGGCCAGCGCCCCGGCCCTCCAGCGGGTCTGGGACGACGTCGCCGCGTACGCCCCGTACTACGGCAGCGTCCACCGCGGCGCCGGGTACCTCTCCCAGCTCTCCACCGACCTCTTCGAGAACAGCCGCGCCACCGTCGCCGAGTTCCTCGACTGCCGCCCCGGCGACCAGGTCGTCTTCACCCGCTCCACCACCGACTCGCTCAACCTCCTCGCCACCGCGATCCCGGCCGGCTGCGAGGTCTTCGTCTTCGAGACCGAGCACCACGCCTCCCTGCTGCCGTGGCGGGACGCCCGGGTCACCTACCTCGACGCGCCCCGGACCCCGGCCCGGGCCGTGGAGATCCTGGAGCGGGCGCTGGCCGACCGCGACCCCCACGGACCCGCCCTGGTCTGCGTCACCGGCGCCTCCAACGTCACCGGCGAGCTGTGGCCGGTCAAGGAGCTGGCCGCCGCCGCGCACGCCCACGGCGCCCGGATCGTGCTCGACGCCGCCCAGCTCGCGCCCCACCACCCGGTCTCCGTGACCGAACTCGACGTGGACTGGGTCGCCTTCTCCGGGCACAAGCTGTACGCGCCCTTCGGCTCCGGCGTCCTCGCCGGGCGCGCCGACTGGCTCCAGGATTCCCAGCCCTACCTCGCGGGCGGCGGCGCCTCCCGCAAGGTGGCGCGTCGGGCCGACGGTGGTGTGGACGTGGAGTGGCACACCACCGCGGCCCGGCACGAGGCCGGTTCCCCGAACGTCATCGGGGTCTACTCGATCGCCTCCGCCTGCAAGGCCCTCACCGAGGCCGGCTTCGACGCCCTCGTCGCCCGCGAGCAGCACCTGATCGACACCGTCCGCGCGGGCCTGGCCGAGGTCCCCGAGGTCCGGGTCCTCTCGCTCTTCGGCGACGACGCGCCGCGCGTCGGCGTCATCTCCTTCGTCGTGGAGGGCTGGAACAGCTCCCACTTCGCCGCCGCGCTCTCCGCCGAGTACGGCATCGGCGTCCGCGACGGCCTCTTCTGCGCCCACCCGCTGGTCCGCACCCTGCTCGGCAGCGACCCGCGGGACCCGGGCGAGTGCGGCGCCCCCGAGGCCGCGCCCGGCGAGCGGTCGCTCAACGCCATCCGGGTGAGCTTCGGCGCCGGTACGCCCGACGAGCACGTGGAGCGGTTCGTCCGCGCCGTGAAGGAGCTCGTCCGGGACGGCGCCCGGTGGAAGTACCGCACCGAGGACGGCCGCTGCGTCCCCGACCGCGGCTGACCGGTCACTCGTACGGGTGAAGGGGCCTCCCGACCGGGAAGCCCCTCCACCCTGTGCGCGTCTGCGGAGCCTCAGGACTCCAGACCGATGGCGAAGGCCGCCTCCAGGTCGTGCTGCGAGTACGTGCGGAACGCGACGTGCGTGTCCGTGGCCTCGACGCCCGGGATCTTGCTGATGCTGCCGGGGATCACGTCCGCGAGGTCGTCGTGGCGCGGCACCCGGACCATCGCGATCAGGTCGTACGTGCCGGTCACCGAGAAGACCTCGCTGACGCTGTCGAGTGCCGCGATCGACTCGGCGATCTCGGGGATGCGGTCCACGCTGGTCTTGATGAGCACGATCGCGGTGATCACGGCTGGCTTTCTCCCTCGGTCGCCGCGGCTGGGGCCTTCACTCTATCCCCACCCCGGTAGCGCACCCAGGCGTAGAGGAAGCCGATCGCGAAGCCCACCACGTGGGCCAGATAGGCGACGCCGGGCCCCGCGCCCGCCGCCCGCGCGGCCATCCACTGGAGCGTGAACCAGAAGACCAGCACGATCCAGGCGGGGAAGCGCAGCGGCAGGAAGAAGAGGAAGGGGAAGAGGCTGGTGACCCGGGAGCGGGGGAAGAGGAAGAGGAAGGCCCCGAGCACCCCGGAGATCGCCCCCGACGCCCCGACGAGGGTCTGCTCGCTGTGGGCGTGCGCCGCCGCGTACCCGGCGAGGGCGAGGTAGCCGGTGCCCAGGTAGAAGAGGGCGTACGCCACCCGGCCCATGCGCTCCTCGGCCATCGCGCCGAAGACGTACAGGAAGAGCATGTTCCCCAGGAGGTGGAGCCAGCTCCCGTGGACGAAGAGCGCGGTGAACGGGGTGAGCAGGGCGCGCGGCTCGCCGCTCATCAGCTCGGCGGGGACGACCCCCCAGCGGCGGAAGTACGAGCCCTGGGCCGCCAGGAGCGCGTCCCCCGTGCCGTGCGCCGGGTTCAGTCCGGAGACCGGGCTGAACAGGAAGAGGAGGCAGCAGGCGGCGATCAGCCCGTACGTCACCGCGGGCCCGCCGCGGACGCCCCGCCAGGTGCCGGTGACCGCGCTTCGCCAATCGATCATGGCCAGATCATGGCGTACCGGTGGCGAAGTGGACAGAGTGCCTCGCCGTGCCCCCGCCCGGCCGTGAGGCCGTAGGGTTGCGGACAGTACGACCGCAGTTCGACGGCGCACCGCGGCTCCCGCACCTGAGTACCACGCAACAGGAAGAAGGACGGCTCGATGACGACGGTTCCCCTGCCGACCGCCGAGACCCGCTGGCGCTGCACGCTCTGCGGCAACCTCACCCGCTTCGACGTGACCCGTTCGTCCAAGGTCGTCGAGTACGTCCATCTGGACCTCGCCGGGGAGCCGACGGTCGAGGAGCGGCAGGTGGTCAGTGAGACCATCGAGTCGGTCCGCTGCCGCTGGTGCAACGCGGTGGACCGGATCGAACTGGTGGACAGGCCGGGCGCCGCCTCCTGAGGGACGGCGCGGACGACATAGGGGTGACGGATCGTGGAGCAGCCCGCGCACGGTGGAGAGCCGGCCGGCGCGGCAGGTGACGCTGCCGAGACGCTCGACCACCCACTGCCGGAAGCCGTACGGCGGCGGGTCGTCGCGCTGGTCGCCGACGCCTTCGGCGGGCTGACCGTCGCGGAGCTGCCCGCGCCCCTGCGGCAGTACGCCCGGTTCACCGCGAGCCGGCGGGCCAAGTTCGCCGGCACCGCGATGGCCGCCGCCCTGGAGACCGACCCGCTCTTCCGGCAGCGGATCGGCGAGCGGTTCAAGCAGGGCCGGCCCGAGCTGGCCGGAGCCGTCGAGGGCGGCAACCCGCCCGCGGCCGCCGACCCCGTCGACGTGGCGGCGGCCGCCTACGTGCTGCGCCCGCCCGGCTGGGTCAAGCTGGTCGCCGCCGCCGGCGAGGAGGCCCTGCGGGCCGACGCCGAGCGGGCCGACGAGGCCGGGCGGCGCGAACTGGAGCGGCTGCGCGAGGAACTGGCCGCCGCCCGGGACCGCTCCCGGGGCGAGACCGAGCAGCTGCGGCACGACCTCGACGCGGCCCGCAGGGAGGCCGAGTCCCTCCACCGCAAGCTGCGCAGCGCGCAGAGCGACGTGAAGCGGGGCGAGGCCGCGCTGCGCAAGGCCCGGGGCGAGATCGAGGCCGTACGGGCGGAGGCGGCGGCCCAGGTGTCGGCCGCCGAGAGCGAGGGCCGGCGGCTCAAGGCCCGGCTCGGCGAGGTCGAGGCGGCCCTGGAGGCCAGTCGCAGGAGCGCCCGGGAGGGGCGCTCGGTGGAGGACATGCGGCTGCGGCTGCTGCTCGACACGGTCCTGGACGCGGCCCAGGGGCTGCGCCGCGAGCTGGCGCTGCCGCCCGTCTCGACGCACCCGGCGGACACCGTGGACGCGGTGGAGCCGGGGCGGATGTCCCCGAAGGACATCGCGACCCGGGCGCTCTCCGAGACCGACCCGGCCCTGCTCGACCAGCTCCTGTCGCTGCCGCAGACGCACCTGGTCGTCGACGGCTACAACGTCACCAAGACCGGCTATCCGACGATGCCCCTGGAGAAGCAGCGGCTGCGGCTGCTCGGCGGGCTCTCGGCCCTCGCGGCCCGCTCGGGCGCCGAGGTCACCTGCGTCTTCGACGGGGCGGAGCTGGCGGCCCCGGTGCTCCTCGCGCCGCCGCGCGGGGTGCGGGTGCTGTTCTCCAAGCCCGGTGTGACGGCGGACGAGTTGATCCGGCAACTGGTCCGGGCGGAGCCGCCGGGGCGGCCGGTCGTGGTGGTCTCCACGGACCGCGAGGTGGCCGACGGGGTCGCGAAGGCCGGGGCGCGGCCGGTCGCGTCCGCCTTGTTGCTGAAGCGGCTTTCGCGGCTCTCGTAACCCCTCGCAACTCCTGGACCTTATGCCCGGATTGTGGATGGCGGACCGTCAACCCCCCCTCACTACCCGTGTGATGTAGGTAAATAATGTGGTGCGTGAGCGAGATTTTCTCCGGTGGGATTTGAATGATCACAACTCGGTCACTAGGGTCAGGCCTCGAACCTTCGCGCGGTTGATCACCCATCCGGGGTGACGGCGGAGGAACCGCCTGCCCCTGACCGGTTGGGCGGCTCGAGGAAGAAGGAGCTCGCCTTCGTGGCGTCCCACCGTCGACCCAAGCAGCCGAGCCGCGCCCGTGTGACCGTGCTCACCGTGACCGCGGCCGCCGCCGTCGCCCTGACCGCCCAGTCCGGCGCCCAGGCGGCCCCCGCCAAGCCCAAGATCGACGAGGTCAAGTCGAAGGTCGACGCACTGCACCACGAGGCCGAGGAGGCCACGGAGCAGTACAACCAGGCCGACGAGCGCCGGGGCGAGCTGCAGAAGGAGATCGGCGAGCTCCAGGACAAGGTGGCCCGCGGACAGCAGGAGCTCAACGCCCTGCGCGACAAGATCGGTTCGGTGGCCAGCGCCCAGTACCGCTCCGGCGGCATCGACCCGGCGCTCCAGCTCTTCCTCTCCGGCGACCCGGACACCTACCTCGACAAGGCGTCCGCGATCGACCAGCTGAGTGCCCAGCAGGCCGACGTCCTCACCCAGATCCAGGCCAAGCAGCGCACCCTCGCCCAGCAGCGGGCCGAGGCCACCTCGAAGCTCGCCGACCTCGACGGCGTCCGCAAGTCCCTCGGCGAGAAGAAGCAGAAGTACCAGAGCAAGCTGGCCGAGGCCCAGAAGCTCCTCAACACCCTCACGGCCGCCGAGAAGGCCAAGCTGGAGCAGGAGGAGCGGGCCAAGGAGCAGCGCGCCAGCCGCGCCGCCGGCGAGCGCGTCGACCTGGGCAACGAAGTGCCCGCGAGCGGCCTCGGTGCCGCCGCGCTCAGCGCCGCCGCCACCCAGATCGGCAAGCCGTACGTCTCCGGCGCCGAGGGCCCCAACGCGTACGACTGCTCCGGTCTGACCCAGTGGGCCTACGGGAAGGCCGGCGCCAAGCTCAGCCGCGTCACCTACACCCAGCAGAACGACGGCACGAAGATCGGCCGCAGCCAGCTCCGGCCGGGCGACCTGGTCTTCTTCAACAGCCTGTCGCACGTGGGTCTGTACGCGGGCAACAACACGATCCTGCACGCCCCCAAGCCGGGCACCAACGTCCGCTACGAGTCCATGGACTACATGGGCACGTTCCAGTTCGGCGTCCGCATCGGCGGCTGACCCCCGCGAACCGCCGCGGCATGCCGCCCGAACGGGTGGTTCGCCGCGACGCGCACTGACGCGACGCCCCGCCGGTGACCTGTGTTCTCCGGCGGGGCGTCACTGTGCGTGCCCGGCGCCTTCGTTGGACGGAGAGTGATCAGCGGCTACTGTCTGCCGCGCCAGTCTGCGTCGAGCCGAACGGAGCGCGATCCGTGGCGTCCCACCGCCGACCCGCCCGGGTCACCGTCCTCACCGCCGCCGCCGCGGCCACCGCGGCGGCGTCCCTCGGGGCCGTCCCCGCGAACGCCGACCCCGGGGCCGGCACCGGGGCCGCCCGGACCACGGTCGACCGCCTCTTCGAGGAGGCCGAGCGGGCCACGGAGAGCTACAACGAGGCGGACGAGAAGGCGGACGCGCTGCGCCGCACGGTCGCCCGGGCCCGCGACGGCCTCGCCCGCGGCCAGGAGCGCGTCAACCGCATGCGGGGCGTCCTCGGTTCGGTCGCCGGGGCCCAGTACCGCTCCGGCGGCATCGACCCCGCCCTCGCCCTGCTGCTCTCCTCCGACCCCGACAGCTACCTCGAACGCGCCTCCGCCCTCGACCGGCTCACCGCCCGGCAGAGCGCCGCGCTCGGCGAACTCCAGCGGGAACAGCGCCGGTTGGGCCAGCAGCGGAGCGAGGCCCGCACGGCCCTGGCCGAACTGGAGCGCAGCCGGACCGAGGTCGCCCGCCACAAGCGCACCGTCGAGCGGAAGCTCGCCGAGGCCCGCCGGGTGCTCGCCTCCCTCACCGCCGAGGAGCGCGCCGACTTCGAGGAGCGCGCCTCCCGCACCGGCGGCCGCGAGGACGCCCGCGCCGGGGGTGCCGCCGCCGGGGCCGGGGAGGCGATGTCCGCCGCCGACGCCGGGCCGGTCTCCTCGCGGGTCGCCGCCGCCGTGGCCGCCGCCCGGGGCGCGGTCGGCAGGCCGTACGTGTGGGGGGCGACCGGGCCCTCCGCCTTCGACTGCTCCGGCCTGATGGTCTGGTCCTACCGCCAGGCCGGGATCAGCCTGCCGCGCACCTCCGCCGCCCAGCGGCACGCGGGCCGGCAGGTGCCGCTCTCGCAGGCGCAGCCGGGGGACCTGGTCACGTACCGGAGCGACGCCAGCCACGTGGCGATCTACGTCGGCAACGGCCAGGTCATCCACGCCCCCTACCCGGGCGCCAGGGTCCGCTACGACCCGGTGAACATGATGTCGCACGTGACGGTGACGCGGGTCTGAACCGGACCCGAGCCGGGCCGCGGCGGCGAGCCGGGGCTGAGCCGGACGGCTCGGGAGCCGCCCCCGCCGTTCGGATCGTACGATCGGAGGCGTGGCGGGTCAGGGGTACGGAGCGCGACGGCCGGCGGTCTTCTGCCTGCTGGCCCTGCTGCTCGCCCTGACGGGCCTCGTCGGCTGCGCGGAGACCGGGCCCGTCCGCACGGCCTCCCGGGAGATCCAGGCGCTCCTCGACGCACACGCCGCGGCCCTCCTCGCCCGCGACGAACAGGGCTATCGCGCCGCCCTCGACCCCGCGTACGCGCCGACCGCCCTCACCGTCTACCGCCGGCTCGCCGCGGTGCCGCTCGACGGGTGGTCGTACCGGGTCACCGGCGTCGAGCGGACCGCCCCCGACCGGGTCACCGCCCGCGCCGAGCTGGGCCACCGGCTCAGGGGCCACGACCGGCGGCCCGTCACCGGTGCCCGCGTCCTGGACCTCACCGAGCGGAACGGGCGCTGGTACGTGACCGGCGAGCGGCCCGCCGAGGGCGCGCCCCGGCAGCTGTGGGAGCAGGGCGACGTCACGGCCGTCCACGGCACCCGCTCGCTGGTCCTCGGCACCGGCCGGGACCGGGCGCGGCTCCGGGAGATCGCTGCGGCGGCCGACCGGGCGGTCCCCGCCGTCGCCGGGGCCTGGCCCGAGGACTGGGCCCGCCGGGTGGTCGTCCTCGTCCCCGGCTCCCTGGACGCCATGGGACAGCTCCTCGGGGCGCCGGGGGACTCCTACCGGGGGATAGCAGCCGTCACCACGGGCGAGAGCAGGGGCGGGAAGGACGCGTCCGCCGACCGGGTGATCGTCAACCCCGACGCGTACGGCGTCCTCGGGGACTTCGGCCGGCAGCTCGTCCTCACCCACGAGACCGTCCACGTCGCCACCCGCGCCCACACCACCCCGTCGACCCCGGTCTGGCTCTCCGAGGGCTTCGCGGACTGGGTCGCCTACCGGGACGCCGACCGCACCCCCGCCCAGGCCGCCCCCGAACTGCGCCGCGCCGTCCAGGGCGGCGAGCCGCCCGTCCGCCTCCCGGAGGACGCCGACTTCGCCTTCGGCGGGGACGCGGAGGCCCTGGCGCGGGCCTACGAGGGCGGCTGGCTGGCCTGCGAGATGGTCGCGGAGCGCTGGGGCGAGGAGAGGCTGACCGCGTTCTACCGGGCGGTGGGCGCGCACCCGGGCCGGGAGGGCGCGGTGGAGAACGCCCTCCACGACGTCCTGGACACCACCCCGGAGGAGTTCACCGAGTCCTGGCGGACGTACGTGGCGGAGCAGCTCGGATAGGACCTGTCCGGCGGATCGGGAGCGGAGGGGAGAGGGCGCCCTTTCTCAGCGGGCCGAGCGGGACGGGCGGGACGGGCCCGGCAGGGCCCCCTCGAGGTCCGGGCGGGAGGTCTGCGCGGGAACGGGCGCGGTGGTGAGGCGCGGCTCCGTGACCGTCTGCCGCCACAGGATCCGGCAGGCCAGGACGGCGGCGGCGAGCAGCAGGCCGTTGCGGGTGAAGAGCACCGCCATGCCCAGCGGATCGCTCCGCGTCACGTGCCAGAACCACACCGGGAACTCGAACTGCGTCACCGCCGTCGCCCAGACCACCAGGTGCGCGGGCCGCTCCATCCGGCTCGACCGGAAGGCCAGGCACACCGCCGCCAGGCCGATCAGCCACAGCATGTACTGCGGGGAGAGCACCCGGCTCGTCAGCGTGAAGAGCAGCACCGCCACGAAGGCCGCGTCCGCCACCGTCGAGGAGACGAACCGGCGCGCCCTGATCCGCCACAGCAGCAGCCAGCCGAAGGCGCCGACCGTCACCGCCATCGCGGCCGCCGACACCGCGGACACGTAGGGGCCGAGGAACTCCATCGAGCCGTAGTTCATCCGCACCTCGCCCTCCCAGCCGAAGTGCCGCAGCACGTGGAAGACCGTCGCGCCCAGGGACTCCACCTCGGTGCCCCGGTCCCGCTGGAAGGTGAGGAAGGAGAGCGCCCCCGGCTTCCACAGCACGCACAGCAGCAGCACCCCGGCCGCCGCGCCCGCCGCCGCCGACCAGGAGCGGAACGTCGCCCGCCCCTTCGGGGTGCCCACGAGCACCAGCGCCGGCCACACCTTCAGGACCGCCCCGAAACCGGCGAGCGCGCCCAGCACCCGGGGGCCGCGACCGGCCGCGAGGAGCCCCGCCACCGCGACGGCGGTCACCATCACGTCGTACCGGGCGTACGCGGTCGGGCCGAGCAGCGCGACGCCCGCCAGCCAGATCCAGGCGCCCCGGGAGGTCCGGCCCGCCCGGCGGCCGGTGTGCAGGAGGAGGCCGAAGACCAGCGCGTCGCAGAGCAGGGCGAGGACGAAGAAGGCGGCCGCGTAGCCGAGGAACGGCAGCAGGTCGGGGGCGAGCATCACGAACGCCGCCGCCGGCGGGTACTGCCAGGTGACGTCGTCCCGCGGGTACGTGCCGTCCCGCAGCACCTCGTACCAGCCCCGGTAGATGTTCTCGACGTCGTACGCGATGTCCGGCCCCGGCACCTCCACGACGTCGAACACGCAGAGCAGGAGGAGGACCCGGGTGAGCCCCCAGAGGCCGACCGGGAGCCACAGGCCCGCGCGTGATCCCTTCCCCGCCGCGCCCGTCGTCACGTGACTCGTCCTCGTCGGGTCGGCCCGCTCGCGCGGGGGAGTGGTGGTGCCGGGCTGGGGGTGCGATCGCGTACTGTCGGCCACGATGCACAAGACCCTGATCGTAACCAACGACTTCCCGCCGCGTCCCGGGGGAATCCAGGCCTTCCTGCACAACATGGCCCTCCGCCTGGACCCCGAACGGGTCGTGGTCTACGCCTCCACCTGGAAGCGCGGCCGCGAAGGGGCCGAGGCGACGGCCGCGTTCGACGCCGAACAGCCCTTCACCGTCGTCCGGGACCGCACCACCATGCTGCTGCCCACCCCCCGGGTCACCGCCCGCGCCACCGCGCTGCTGCGCGAACACGGCTGTGAGTCCGTGTGGTTCGGCGCCGCGGCCCCGCTCGGCCTGACGGCCCCCGCCCTGCGCCGGGCCGGCGCCCGGCGCCTGGTCGCCACCACCCACGGCCACGAGGCGGGCTGGGCCCAGCTGCCCGCCGCCCGGCAGCTGCTGCGCCGCATCGGCGAGGGCACCGACACGATCACCTACCTCGGCGAGTACACCCGCTCCCGGATCGCCTCGGCCCTCACGCCCGCCGCCGCCGACCGGATGGTCCAGCTCCCGCCCGGCGTGGACGAGAAGACCTTCCACCCCGGCTCCGGCGGCGACGAGGTCCGCGCCCGCCTCGGGCTCAGCGACCGCCCCGTCGTCGTCTGCGTCTCCCGGCTCGTCCCGCGCAAGGGCCAGGACACCCTGATCAGGGCCCTGCCGGGCATCCTGCGCCGGGTCCCGGACGCCGTCCTCCTGATCGTCGGCGGCGGCCCGTACGAGAAGGACCTGCGGCGCCTGGCCGCCGAGACGGGCGTGGCCGGATCCGTACGCTTCACCGGCGCCGTCCCCTGGGCCGAACTGCCCGCCCACTACGGGGCCGGCGACGTCTTCGCCATGCCCTGCCGCACCCGGCGCGGCGGCCTCGACGTCGAGGGCCTCGGCATCGTCTACCTGGAGGCCTCCGCCACCGGACTGCCCGTCGTCGCCGGCGACTCCGGCGGCGCCCCCGACGCCGTCCTCGACGGCGAGACCGGCTGGGTCGTGCGCGGAGAATCCCCCGAGGAGACCGCCGACCGCGTCGCCACCCTCCTCCTCGACCCCGGACTCCGCGCCCGCATGGGCGAGCGGGGCCGGGCCTGGGTGGAGGAGAAGTGGCGCTGGGACCTCCTCGCGGAACGGCTGCGCGAACTGCTCTGAGCGGTACGGACGTGAGGAGGGCCCCGGGTCGATCGCCCGGGGCCCTCCTCACGTACGCGTGCTCCGGGCTCAGCCCCGGTAGATCGCCTCGATCTCGTCCGCGAAGTCCTTCGCCACCACGTTCCGCTTCAGCTTCAGGGACGGGGTGATGTGCCCCGCCTCCTCCGTGAACTGGGCGGGCAGCACACGGAACCTGCGGACCGACTCCGCCTTGGACACCGCGGCGTTGCCGTCGTCGACCGCCCGCTGGACCTCCGCCAGGAGCTCCGGGTCGTCGCGCAGGGACGCCGCCGTCGCACCGGCCGGCTTGCCGTGCTCGGACGCCCAGCGGCCGAGGAACTCCTCGTCCAGGGTGACGAGCGCGCCCACGAACGGACGCCCGTCGCCGACCACCATGCACTCCGCGACCAGCGCGTGCGCCCGGATCCGGTCCTCGATGACCGCCGGGGCGACGTTCTTGCCGCCCGCCGTCACCAGGATCTCCTTCTTCCGGCCGGTGATCGCCAGGTAGCCGTCCTCGTCGAGCGTGCCGATGTCGCCCGTGTGGAACCAGCCGTCCGCGAGCGCCTCGGCCGTCGCCGCCTCGTTGTTCCAGTACCGCGAGAAGATGTGCTCACCGTGCAGCAGCACCTCGCCGTCGTCGGCGATCCGCACCACCGAGCCCGGCAGCGGCTGCCCGACCGTGCCGATCTTCTGCCGGTCCCACGGGTTGAACGCGGTCGCCGCGCACGACTCCGTCAGGCCGTACCCCTCCAGGACGGTGAAGCCGATGCCCCGGAAGAAGTGGCCCAGCCGCTCGCCCAGCGGCGCGCCGCCCGAGATCGCGTGCTCGCCGCGCCCGCCGAGGACCGCCCGCAGCTTGCCGTAGACCAGCTTGTCGAAGACCTTGTGCTTCAGCCGCAGGCCGAAGGACGGGCCCTGCGGGGTGCCGAGCGCCCGGCTGTACGCGATGGCCGTCTGCGCGGCCCGGTCGAAGATCTTGCCCTTGCCGTCGGCCTGCGCCTTCGCCCGCGCCGCGTTGTAGACCTTCTCGAAGACCCGGGGCACGCCCAGGATCAGCGTCGGCCGGAACGAGGCCAGCTCGTCCGTGAGGTTCTTGATGTCCGGGACGCAGCCCAGCCGGATCGGCGCCATCACGGACGCCACCTCGACGAGCCGCCCGAAGACGTGCGCGGCCGGCAGGAACAGCAGGACCGAGCACTCGCCGGTACGGAAGAGGGGCTTCAGGCGCTCCACCACGTTGCCGCACTCGGCGAAGAAGGCCCGGTGGGTCAGGACGCAGCCCTTGGGGCGGCCCGTGGTGCCCGAGGTGTAGACGATCGTCGCCGGGTCGTCCGCGTTCGCCGCCGACATGCGCGCGTCGAGCAGCTCGTCGGAGACCCCGGCGCCCTCGGCGGTGAGGCGCGCGACGGCGTCGCCCTCGATCCGCCACACGTTCTTCAGCTCCGGCAGCTCCGCCCGCACCGAGGCCACCGACTCCTCGTGCGCCGCGCTCTCCACCAGGACGGCGCTCGCGCCCGAGTCGCCCAGGATCCACTGGATCTGCTCCGGCGAGCTGGTCTCGTACACCGGCACGGTCACGCCGCCCGCGCTCCAGATCGCGAAGTCGAGGAGCACCCACTCGTAGCGCGTGCGGGAGAGCAGCGCGACCCGGTCGCCCGGCTCCACCCCCGCGGCGATCAGGCCCTTGGCGGCCCCGCGGACCTCGGCGAGGAACGCGGTGGCGGTGACGTCCGTCCAGACGCCGTCGACCTTGCGCCCCATCACGGCGACGTCTGGGTGCTGGGAGGCGTTGCGGCGGATGAGATCCGTCAGGTTGCCGTCCGTGGGGACCTCGTACAGGGCCGGAAGGCTGAACTCGCGCAAGACTGCTGCTCCTCATCGGGCGCCGGCGCCACGGCTCTGTGTGATGCACCGGTCGGTCCATGTTCGGTCAGGTGCTCAGTGGGGGTGAGCACGACTGGACCGCCCGGACGTTACCCATCAGTACATGGTTCCCGATAGGGGGTCCCGGCCAGATGTTCCGTGCATCACACACGCATGGCGGTGCTCCGTGAACAGTAGTCCACCCGTTTCCCGACGCGGAAGTAACCGCAGGTAGGGGGGTTGGGAGCCGGTCCGGGGACCGATTCCCGGACCGGACCCCGGGGCGCCCCCTAAGGTGGCCCCATGCGAGTCCATGTGGTCAGTGACGTGCACGGCAACGCCGGAGACCTCGCCCGGGCGGGGGAGGGCGCCGACGCCCTGATATGCCTCGGGGACCTGGTCCTCTTCCTCGACTACGCCGACCACAGCCGGGGCATCTTCCCCGACCTCTTCGGCACCGAGAACGCCCACCTGATCGTCGGGCTGCGCACCGCCCGCCGCTTCGACGAGGCCCGCGACCTGGCCCGCCGCCTCTGGGCCGAGCTGGGCATCGACCGCACCACCGCCATCGAGGCCGCCGTGCGCCGCCAGTACGCCGAACTCTTCGCCGCCTTCCCCACCCCCACGTACGCCACCTACGGGAACGTGGACATCCCCCGCTTCTGGCCGGAGTTCGCCCGGCCCGGGACGACCGTCCTCGACGGGGAGCGCGTCGAGCTCGGCGGACTCGTCTTCGGCTTCGTCGGCGGCGGCCTGCGCACCCCGATGCGCACGCCGTACGAGATCTCCGACGAGGAGTACGCGGCGAAGGTCGAGGGGCTCGGCGAGGTCGACGTCCTCTGCTCCCACATCCCGCCGGAGGTGCCGGACCTGACCTACGACACGGTGGCCCGCCGCTTCGAGCGCGGCAGCCGGGCCCTGCTGGACGCGATCCGGCGCACCCGGCCGCGCTACGCGCTCTTCGGCCACGTCCACCAGCCGCTGGCCCGGCGGATGCGGATCGGCGCGACCGAGTGCGTCAACGTCGGGCACTTCGCCTCGACGGGCAGGCCCTTCGCCCTGGAGTGGTGATCCCGGGCCTTGCCGTACGGGGCCGGGGCCGGGGCGCGATAGCCTGCCGTCGGCACGTCTGTGCCCCCTTGACTTCCGCCGGACCGCACAGTGGAGGAGCCACCGCGATGGCCGAACACACCAGCTCGAGCATCACCGTCGAGGCGGCGCCGGCCGACGTCATGGGCGTGATCGCCGACTTCGCCCGCTACCCCGAGTGGACGGGCGAGGTGAAGGAGGCCGAGGTCCTGGAGAAGGACGCCGCCGGCCGCGCGGAGAGGGTCCGGCTGCTCCTCGACGCGGGCGCGATCAAGGACGACCACACCCTGGCGTACACCTGGACCGGCGCCGACGAGGTCAGCTGGACCCTGGTCAAGTCCCAGATGCTCCGCTCCCTCGACGGCTCCTACCGCCTGATCCCGCTCGACGGCGGCAGGCGCACCGAGGTCACCTACCAGCTCACCGTCGACGTCAAGATCCCCATGCTCGGCATGATCAAGCGCAAGGCCGAGAAGGTCATCATCGACCGCGCCCTGGCGGGCCTGAAGAAGCGCGTGGAATCCGGCGCGTAGGCGCTGCGCGGCGGGGCGGGTGGGGCTCCGGGGGCACGGCCCCCGGACGGGCCCCGTGCCGGGCGGGCCCCATGTCGAACAGGCCCCGCATCGGGTGGTTCTCCGTGCCGGACGGGCCTCATGTCGGACGGGTCCCGCATCGGGGGGCTCCGTGCCGGGCGGGCCTCATGCCGGACGGGTCCCGCATCGGGGGGCTCCGTGCCGGGCGGGCCTCATGCCCGACGGGCCCCGCATCGGGGGGTCTCCGCGTCGGGCGGGTCTCCGCGCCGGGCCGGACCCGCGCCGGGTGTGCCGTCGGCGCAGGGGCGGAGCCCGGCCGGGGCGAGGGCGGGTGCCGTCCCCGCGTCCGGACGGATGCCGCCTCCGGCTCGGGGCCGAGCCCCGCCGGACCGGACCTCCGTCGGCCCGGGGACACGGTCTTCCGGTTCCGGACGGGCCCGGCTGCCGGGCCGACGCGGTGCGTTTCGGTGCCCGGGGCCGGTGCGCCCTCGGTTCCGGGACCGTCGGGCCCGGTCCCCGGTCGCGTCCCGTGAGAGTCCCGTCCCGGGGGTCCCGGACCCGCCCCCGCCGGAGGCGGGTAGCGTCCTCCGCATGCGGATCATCCTTGTCACCGGCCTCGGCGGCGCCGGGCGCACCA
Source organism: Streptomyces bikiniensis (assembly GCF_000716625.1). NCBI lineage: Bacteria > Bacillati > Actinomycetota > Actinomycetes > Kitasatosporales > Streptomycetaceae > Streptomyces > Streptomyces bikiniensis. The sequence continues at coordinate 111,285 of NZ_JNXJ01000002.1, forward strand.
CCGTCGCCGCCGCGACCGCCCTCGCCGAGGCGCGGGCCGGGCGGCGGGTGCTGCTCGTCTCCGAGGACGCGGAGGACACCGAGAGCACCGAGGGCGCCGAGGCCGCCGGAGGGCTGCCGGGCGACGGGAACCTCCGGGTGCTGCGGCCCGAGCCCGCCGCCGACTTCCGCCGCGAGTTCCTCGCCCTCCAGGCCCGCTCCGGCACCGCCCTCGACCTGCTCGGCGCCGCGCCCTTCGAGGACGCCGAGCTGACCGAGCTGCCCGGCAGCCGCCCCTTCGCCCTGCTGCGCGCCCTGCGCGAGGCCGCCGCCGGCGACCACGAACTCGCCGTCGTGGACCTGCCCCCGCTCCCCGAGGCCCTCGCCCTCCTCGCCCTGCCCGAACAGCTCCGCCGCTACCTGCACCGGCTCCTGCCCCCGGAGCGGCAGGCCGCCCGCGCCCTGCGCCCGATGCTCGCCCAGCTCGCCGGGGTCCCCATGCCCGCGCAGTGGCTGTACGGGACCACCGCCCGCTGGGAGGCCGAACTCGCCGCCGTCCAGGCCGTCGTGGAGGCCCCCGCCACCACCGTCCGGCTCGTCCTCGAACCCGGGCCCGCCGCCACCCGCGCCCTGCGCACCGCCCGCCTCGGCCTCGCCCTCCACCGCCTCTCCCTCGACGCCGTCGTCGCCAACCGCCTCCTGCCCGCCGGCTCCGGGGACCCCTGGCTCGCCGGACTGACCGCCGAGCAGCACCGGCACCTGGCGGAGCTCCGTACCGGCGCGGGCGACGTGCTCCACGAGCTCCCGCACCTCGGCCGGGCCCCGCGCGGCGCCGACGACCTCGCCCTCCTCGCCCCCGCCCGGGCCGGCGCCGCGTCCGCGTCCGTACCCGTGCCCGAGTGGGCCGTCGAGGACCGGCGCGAGGAGGACGGCGTCCTGGTCTGGCACGTCCCCCTGCCCGGCGCCGCCAAGGAGGAGCTCTCCCTCGTCCGGCGCGGCGACGAGCTGCTCCTGACCGCGGGGCCGTTCCGCCGCAACCTCCCCCTGCCCGGCGCCCTCCGCCGCTGCACCGTCACCGGCGCCGGCCTCGTGGACGGCGACCTCCGCGTCCGCTTCACCCCCGACCCCGGCCTCTGGCCCCGTACGCCGTGACGCCCGTGTACCGTCGAAGTACAGCCGACTGAGGAGTGCGCCATGAGCGATCCGGACGCCTGGGCCAGGGCGTGCGCCGAGGACCTGGAGGCGGAGAAGGCCCGCCGCAGGGCCGAGCGCGGGGCCGGGCCGGGCTCGGCCGCCGAGGAGTTCCGCAAGCTCTTCGACGCCGTCGCGGGCAAGGTCTCCGAGGGCTTCGGGAACCCGCTCCTCGCGGGGCAGGCCGCGCGGACCGTCCAGCAGCTCGTCCAGCAGGCGAAGGCCGCCGTCGAGCCCGTGGTCGAGCGCAACCCGCAGGTCTTCGACCACCTCGCCGCCGCCGGCGGGGAACTCCTCGCCGCCTACCGCTCCGCCGTCGAGGGCCACGAGACCCGCTGGACCCGGAAGGACGCCCCCGCCGAAGAGCCCCCGAAGCCGCCCCGCGAGGACGGCGAAGGGCCCGGAACCGGCCAGCACATCGACCTGGATTGATCAGGACGCCCCTCCCCCTCGGGTACGGTGGGCCCTAGCGGGGCTCGACCGAAAACTGAGGGACACATGGGACTCACCATCGGCGTCGACATCGGCGGCACGAAGATCGCGGCCGGCGTGGTCGACGAGGAGGGCAGCATCCTCGACACCCACAAGGTGCCCACCCCGCCGACCCCCGAGGGCATCGTCGACGCGATCAGCACGGCGGTCTCCCAGGCCGGCAAGGGCCACGCGATCGAGGCCGTGGGCATCGGTGCCGCCGGCTACGTCGACGACAAGCGCGCCACCGTCCTCTTCGCGCCCAACATCGACTGGCGGCACGAGCCGCTCAAGGACAAGGTCGAGCAGCGCGTCGGCCTGCCCGTCGTCGTGGAGAACGACGCCAACGCCGCGGCCTGGGGCGAGTACCGCTTCGGCGCGGGACAGGGCCACGAGGACGTCATCTGCATCACCCTCGGCACCGGCCTCGGCGGCGGCATCATCATCGGCAACAAGCTGCGCCGCGGCCGCTTCGGCGTGGCCGCCGAATTCGGCCACATCCGGGTCGTCCCCGACGGCCTGCTCTGCGGCTGCGGCAGTCAGGGCTGCTGGGAGCAGTACGCCTCCGGCCGCGCCCTCGTCCGGTACGCCCGGCAGCGCGCCAACGCCACCCCGGAGAACGCCGAGGTCCTGCTGAGCCTCGGCGACGGCACCCCCGAGGGCATCGAGGGCCGGCACGTCAGCCAGGCCGCCCGCGCCGGCGACCCGGTCGCCGTCGACTCCTTCCGGGAGCTGGCGCGCTGGGCCGGCGCCGGCCTCGCCGACCTGGCCTCGCTCTTCGACCCCTCGGCGTTCATCGTCGGCGGCGGCGTCTCGGACGAGGGCGACCTCGTCCTCGACCCGATCCGCAAGTCCTTCCGCCGCTGGCTGATCGGCGGCCAGTGGCGTCCGCACGCCCAGGTCCTCGCCGCCCAGCTCGGCAACAAGGCCGGCCTGGTCGGCGCCGCGGACCTGGCCCGCCAGGGCTGACCCGTACGGAAGCATCCGCGCGGAGCCGTACGACGACCGCCCGCCGCGTCCCCCCGGACCCGGCGGGCGGTCGTCGTATGTTGATCCCCATGGCGATCACCGACCTGCCCAACTCCCGCACCGAGGAAGACGGTTCGGCCGTCCTCCGGGTCCTGAGCTACAACGTCCGCTCGATGCGCGACGACGAGGACGCCCTCGCCCGGGTCGTCCGGGCCTGCGCCCCGGACGTCGTCTTCGTCCAGGAGGCCCCGCGCTTCTTCCGCTGGCGCAAGCACGCCGCCCGTCTCGCCGCCAAGAGCGACCTCGTCGTCCTGAGCGGCGGCGCCACCGCCGCGGGCCCGCTGCTGCTCTGCTCCCTGCGGGCCACCGTCGAACGCACCGAGGACGTGCTGCTCCCGCTCACCCCGGGCCTGCACCGCCGGGGCCTGGCGACGGCGGTCGTCCGCTTCGCCGGGGCCCGGGTCGGCCTGATCAGCTGCCACCTGAGTCTGCGGAAGGACGAGCGGTACGCCCAGGCCGGCATGGTCCTCGACCGGGTCGCCGCCCTCGGCACCCCGCACGTCCTCGTCGCCGGTGACCTCAACGAACGGCCCGGCGGCCCCGCCTTCACCCGGCTGACCGGGGAGCTCCGGGACGGCTGGGCCGTCAGCCCGTGGGGCGGCGAGTACACCTCGACCCCCGAGGACCCCCACCAGCGGATCGACGCGGTCCTGGCCACCCCCGGCGTCGAGTTCCTCGGCTGCGGGGTCCCGGAGGACCTGGACCCCGCCGACCTGAGGGCCGCCACGGACCACCTGCCGGTCCTCGCGGCGGTCCGGGTGCCCGCCGCGCCCGACCTGTGACGGTGCCCGCCGCGCAGGACCCGGGGAGTTCCTAGACGACCGCCCCGCGGCCCGGGTCGTCGAAGCCGTCGTCGTCCTCGTCGTCGTGCTTCATGCGGGCGACCAGGGTCGCGAAGCCGCCCAGGAAGCCGCCCACGCAGAGCGTCGTCAGCCACCAGGTCATGTCCCACTGGAGCAGGACGGCCACGAGCAGCAGCACCGGGCCGCCGATCACACCGAGCCAGGCGAACTTGGCCGCCGCGTCCGCCTCCGGCAGCGGGGGCGGCTCCGGCGGCACGAAGTGGCCCTCGTCGGAGCCGTCGGAGCCCGCCGGGCCGTCCTCCGGCTCGGCGGGGGAGTAGTCCCGGGGACCGGCGGGCCGCACCCCGGGCGCGAACACGATCGAGCCGCCGAGCACCGGCTTCTCCGGACCGGTGCCGGTCCCGTCCGACTCCGGTTCCTCGTCGGCCCCGGCCCTCCCCGCCGCCCCCGGCTCCCCGCCGGTCGCGGACCCGCCGGTCGCGGACGCACCGGTCGCGGGCCCGTCGCCCCCGGACGCACCGGACGCGGGGCCGTCGCCCCCCGGTCCGTCCTCCGCCTCCGGCCTCCCGGCCGTCCTCGGCTTCCAGACCGCGTCCGGCTTCCCGGCCGGCTTCGGAGCGGGCGCGCCCCCGAGGGCGGAACCGTCCCCGTCCTCCGGCTCCGGCAGGGACAGGTTCTCGATCGGCCGGAACGGCTTCGTCCCCGGAGGGTCCGCGGGCTCCTCGCCGTACCCCGCGACGATCGCGGCCCAGGCCGCCTCCTCGTCGATGGGCTGCGGATCCCGGTCTCCGCCGTCCTGCTGCTCAGCCACCGCTCCTGCTCCCCTTCCCGCCGACCCGTTCCGGGGCGAGACGCTCGACGAAGGCCCGGCTCTCGTCGAAGATCCGCTCCGCGTCATGGTCCAACGTCGCCACGTGGTAGCTCTGTTCCAGCAGGACCTCCCGGACGTCCGTCGAGGAGACCCGGCTCAGGATCCTGGCCGAGTCGGCCGGCGGCACCACGTGGTCCCGGGGGCTGTGCAGCAGCACCAGCGGCTGCGTGACCTGCGGCAGCTCCCCGTCCACCGTACGGAAGAACTGACGCAGCGAGTACGCCGCGTGCAGCGGCACCCGGTCGTAGCCGACCTCCGTCACGCCCTCCTTGGCGATGTCGTTGGCCACGCCCTTCGTGGTGGGGACCAGGTGCCGGACGACCGGCAGCGCGTGCGCGGCCACGCCGTGCACCTTGTTCCCCGGGTTGACCAGGACGAGGCCCCGCACCGCGTCCCCGTGCCGGGCGGCGAGCCGCAGCGCGAGCGCCCCGCCCATGGAGAGGCCGAAGACGAAGACGGTCGAGCACCGCTCCCGCAGCTCGCGCAGCGCCCGGTCCACCTCGGCGTACCAGTCGTGCCAGGTGGTGATCCGCATGTCCTGCCAGCGGGTGCCGTGTCCCGGCAGGAGCGGCACCGACACCGACAGGCCGTGCTCGGCCAGGTACTCGGCCCACGGCCGCATCGACTGCGGGGAACCGGTGAATCCGTGACAGAGGAGGACGCCGACCTCTCCGCCCTCATGGCGGTACGGCTCGGCTCCGGGAAGGACCGGCACCAAGGTCTCCTGTTCGCTCGGCTTCGCGTTCGCCACCGGACGCGTCCCCGGATGCGCCCTGGGTGCGCCTCCGGTGCGCCGAAGCGACGGAAAAATGGGGAAGGGACTTCACCGTACGCGACCGGACCGACACCGACCAGGGCCGTAGCGGGGGGCGTACGCCGGTACGGGATAAAGTCGGGGCCCGACAGCACACGGAAGGCATGGCGAGTTGATCTACGGCGCAATGAAGTTCTCCCTCGGCGGGTCCCTGAAGCTCGCCTTCCGGCCCTGGGTGGAGGGTCTGGAGAACGTTCCCGCCGACGGGCCCGCCATCCTGGCGAGCAACCACCTGTCCTTCTCGGACTCCTTCTTCCTGCCGGCCGTGCTCGACCGCAAGGTCACCTTCATCGCCAAGGCCGAGTACTTCACCACCCCCGGTGTGAAGGGCAAGCTCACCGCCGCCTTCTTCAAGGGCGTCGGCCAGCTCCCGGTGGACCGCTCGGGCGCCCGGGGCGCCGGCGAGGCGGCCATCAGGGCCGGCATCGAGGTCATCGAGGGCGGCGGCCTCTTCGGCATCTACCCCGAGGGCACCCGCTCGCCGGACGGGCGCCTCTACCGGGGCAAGCCCGGCGGCCTGGCCCGGGTCGCCCTGGCCACCGGCGCGCCCGTGATCCCGGTCGCCATGATCGACACCGAGAAGATCCAGCCGCCCGGCAAACTCGTCCCCAAGCTGATGCGCCCCGGGATCCGGATCGGCAAGCCGCTGGACTTCACCCGCTACCAGGGGATGGAGGGGGACCGCTTCATCCTCCGCTCGGTGACCGACGAGGTCATGTACGAGATCATGAAGCTGTCCGGCCAGGAGTACGTCGACATCTACGCCACCGCCGCCAAGCGGCAGATCGCGGAGGCGGAGAAGGCGGCCAAGGAGGCCGTGAAGGCGGAGATCGCCGCCCGCGAGGAGTCGGGGGCGTAAAAGCGCGCGGGAGCGCGGGCGCGAGCAAGGAGCGCGAGCAAGGAGAACCGCCCCGCCGGGGGCGACGGGGGTGGGGGAGAGATGGTCAAGCGCGAGCGCGTCGTACGCATGTCGGTCGAGCAGCCGCTGTGGCGGGCCCTGACCGGCTACCGCGTCCTGACCATGGGCTACGCGGTCCTGATCTTCGCCACCAGCGGGGACCGGTACGAGCGGCCCTGGATCGGCGTCGTCTACTTGGCGGTGATGTGCGTCTGGACCCTCGCCACCCTCCCCAAGGTGGCGAACGCGGCCGGCTGCACCCGGCGCTTCCTCGTCGCCGACCTCACCGTCGCCCTCACCGGCATCCTCCTCACCCCGCTCGCCGACGCCCACGCCCAGACGGTCGAGGGTCCCACCCTGCCCTCCATATGGACCGCGGGGTCCGTCCTCGCGTTCGCCATCAAGGGCGGCTGGCGCTGGGCCGGCTTCGCCTCCTCCCTCGTCGCCGTCGCCAACATCGTCGAGCGCGGCCACCCCAGCCGGGACACCGTGCACAACGTGATCCTGGTCTGGGTCGCCTCCATCGCCATCGGATACGTCGTCGAGGTCGCCCGCGCCTCCGAGCGCACCCTCGCCCGCGCCCTGGAGATCGAGGCCGCCACCCGGGAGCGGGAGCGGCTCGCCCGCGACATCCACGACAGCGTCCTCCAGGTCCTCGCGATGGTGCAGCGGCGCGGCACCGCCCTCGGCGGCGAGGCCGCCGAACTGGGCAGGATGGCGGGCGAGCAGGAGGTGGCCCTGCGCACCCTGGTGGCGGGCGGGATCGCCCGGCCCAGCCTGGTCTCCGAGGACGAGTCCGAAGGGGCCGTGGTCCGGGTCGTGGAGGTGGACGACGAGGCCGACGCCTCCGCCCCCGTCGACCTGCGCGCCCTGATCGCCCCGCGCGCCGGGTCCCGGGTCACCCTCTCCGAGCCGGGCGCGCCGGTCCTCCTGCCGCCGCCCGCCGCCCGCGAGCTGGCCGCGGCCGTCGGCGCCGCCCTGGACAATGTGAGGGTGCACGCGGGCGAGGGAGCCCACGCCTGGATCCTGATCGAGGACTGGCCCGACGAGGTGATCGTCACCGTCCGGGACGACGGACCGGGCATCCCGGAGGGCCGCCTCGCGCAGGCGGAGGGCGAGGGCCGGATGGGCGTCGCCCTCTCCATCCGGGGGAGGCTGCGGGACCTGGGCGGCAGCGCCGAGGTCGTCTCGGTCCCCGGACAGGGCACGGAAGTCGAGTTGAAGGTCCCACGGGGGAAGGCGGAGAAGCAGTGAGCGAGCAGCCGATCAGAGTGATGGTCGTGGACGACCACCCGATGTGGCGGGACGCGGTCGCCCGCGACCTCGCGGAGGCGGGCTTCGACGTGGTCGCCACCGCGGGCGACGGCGAGCAGGCGGTGCGGCGCGCGGCGGCGGCCGCCCCCGACGTCCTCGTGCTTGACCTGAACCTGCCGGTCAAGCCCGGCGTCCAGGTCTGCAAGGAGCTGGTCGGCGCCCGGCCGGAGCTGCGGGTCCTCGTCCTCTCCGCGAGCGGCGAGCACGCCGACGTCCTGGAGGCGGTCAAGTCCGGCGCCACCGGCTACCTCCTCAAGTCCGCCAGTACGGAGGAGCTGATCGACGCGGTGCGGCGCACGGCCGTCGGCGACCCCGTCTTCACCCCCGGCCTGGCCGGACTGGTCCTCGGCGAGTACCGCCGGCTGGCCTCCGAGCCCGCACCGGCCGCCGGCGGCGACGAGCCGAAGGCCCCCCAGCTGACCGACCGCGAGACCGAGGTCCTGCGGCTCGTCGCCAAGGGCCTCAGCTACAAGCAGATCGCCGAGCGCCTGGTCATCTCGCACCGCACGGTGCAGAACCACGTGCAGAACACCCTCGGCAAGCTCCAGCTGCACAACCGGGTGGAGCTCGTCCGGTACGCCATCGAGCGCGGCCTCGACGACGACGCGTAGGCCGTCCGGCGGGCCGTGGCCCCGTCCGGCGGGCCGGGACCGGGTGAGGGCCGTATATTCGCGCTGACAGGACAAGCCGACGGGGCAGGCTGACGGGACGACAGGCGCCGGCACACGGCCCGTCACCGTACCGAGGGGCATGCGTGGAAATCCTGGCATTCGGCGTGCAGGCGGACGAGCGGCCCCTCATCGAGCGGGCCTTCGAGGGGTACCACGACGTGCACTGCCTGGACGTCTTCCTCACCGAGGACACCGCCCTCATCGCGGCCGGCCACGAGATCATCTCCACCAGCGTCAACGCCGTCCTGGACCACCGCGTCCTGCAGATCCTCGCCGCCGGCGGCACCCGGATGATCGCCCAGCGCTCCACGGGCTTCAACAACATCGACCTGGAGGTCGCGGAGCGCCTGGGCCTCACCGTCGCCCGGGTCTCGTACTACTCGCCGTACTCGGTCGCGGAGTTCGCCTGGACCCTCGCCATGGCCGTCAACCGCCGGATCGTCCGCGCGTCCAACCGGACCCGCGACTTCGACTTCCGGCTCGACGGGCTGATGGGCCGCGACCTGCGGGGGCGGACCGCCGGCGTCCTCGGCACCGGCAAGATCGGGGAGGCCTTCACCCGGATCGCCCACGGCTTCGGCATGAAGCTCCTCGGCTGGGACGTGGCGGAGAACCCGGCCTGCGTCGACCTCGGCATGCGGTACGTGGAGAAGGAGCGGCTCTTCGCGGAGTCGGACCTGATCAGCCTCCACGTGCCGCTGCTCCCCGCCACCCGGCACGTGGTGGACGCCACCGCCCTCAAGGCGATGAAGGACGACGCCATCCTGGTGAACTCCAGCCGCGGCGGCCTCGTCGACACCGACGCCCTGGTCACCGAGCTGCGCGCCGGCCGCTTCACCGGCGTCGGCCTGGACGTGTACGAGGCGGAGGCCGGGCTCTTCTTCCTCGACAAGTCCCTGGAGGTCGTCGAGGACGACACCCTGGCCCGCCTGGTCACCTTCCCGAACGTGGTGGTCACCTCCCACCAGGCGTACTACACCGCGGACGCCGTCGGCCAGATCGTGGACACCACCCTGCGCAACGTCCTCGACTACACGGCGGGCCGGCGCAGCGAGAACGTCCTGGTCCCCAGGACCGGATGACCCGGCTGCCGGGCCCCGGGGACGCGCGGACCCTCAGACCAGCACGCCCGCGAGGAGCGAGGCCGTGAGCGCCGCGCCCTCCGTCGTCAGGACCGACTCGGGGTGGAACTGCACCCCGGCGAAGCCGGGCCCGCGCAGCGCGTGCACCTCGCCCGTCCCGGGGTCGCGGCTCACCTCGATCCGGTGCAGCGCCAGCTCCTCGGCCGCCCGGTCGTCGCAGCGGGCCGTGAAGCTGTTGTAGAAGCCGACCGTCCGCCCCTGTCCGAAGAGGTCGATCCGCACCTGGGCGCCCTGGAACGGCACCCGCTTGCGGACGATCTCCAGACCCAGCTCGGCGGCGATCAGCTCGTGCCCGAGGCACACCCCCAACAAGCAGGGGCGGCCCGCAGGGCCTCGATGAGGGGCGGTGGTCGGGCGACGGGCGGGCCCGTGCCGGTGGTCGCGGACCAGGTCGGCGGTCAGCCCGCGCAGGAACCGCATCTTCGGGTCGGCCGCGTCCGAGGGGTCGCCCGGCCCGGGGCCGAGGACGACCGGCCCCTCGTGCGCGAGCGCCAGCTCCCGCAGCCCCGGCTCGTCGTACCGCAGCACCGACACCTCAAGACCCGAGGAGCGCAGCACGTGCGCCAGCATCGCCGTGAAGGTGTCCTCGGCGTCCACCACGAGCGCGTGCCCCGACAGCTCGGCGGAACGGACCTGCATCTTCAGCCAGAACGGCGCCAGGTCCGCCCGGCGCGCGTCGAGCGCGGCCCGCACCCGGGGGTCGTCGGCCAGCCGGGGGACGACGGGTCCCTCCGCCGCCGGCCGGCCCTCCCGCACGCCGAGCGCGGTGAGGATCCCGGCCGCCTTGGCGTGGGTCTCGGCCACCTCGCCCGCCGGGTCCGAGTGCCGCACCAGGGTCGCGCCGACCGGCACCCGCAGCCGCCCGTCGGCGGCGATGTCGGCCGTACGGATCAGGATGGGGGAGTCCAGCGTCTGCGCGCCGGTCCCGTCCGTGCCGAGCAGGGCGAGGGCCCCCGCGTAGTAACCCCGGCCCCCGGCCTCGTGGCGCTCGATCACCCGGCAGGCGTTCTGCACCGGCGACCCGGTCACGGTCGCCGCGAACATCGTCTCCCGCAGCACCTCCCGCACGTCCAGGGAGGACCGGCCGCGCAGCTCGTACTCGGTGTGCGCGAGGTGCGCCATCTCCTTCAGGCGCGGGCCGACCACCACCCCGCCCCGGTCGCCCACCGTGCACATCATCTTCAGCTCCTCGTCCACCACCATGGACAGCTCCTCGGTCTCCTTGCGGTCGCCGAGGAAGGCGAGCAGGTCCTCCGGGGTGGGGGCGGCGCCGGCCGGGTAGCGGTACGTGCCGCTGATCGGGTTCATCACGACCGTCCCGCCCGCCATCCGCACGTGCACCTCGGGGCTCGCCCCGACCAGCGTCCGCTCCCCGGTGTGCACGACGAACGTCCAGTACGCGCCCCGCTCGCCCGCGAGCAGCCGCCGGAACAGGGCGAGCGCGTCGGCGCGCCCGAAGCCCGGGACCTCGCCGGTGTAGGTGCGCCGGATCACGAAGTTCGCGCCCTCGCCGGAGCCGATCTCCTCGTCGATCACCCGCCGCACGGTCTGCGCGTACTCCTCGTCGGAGACGTCGAACCCGCCCCCCTCGACCCGCACGTGGTGCGCCGGGAGCTGTGCCAGGGCCTCGGCGAGCGGCAGCTCGTACGCCTCGTCGGCGACGAGCACGGAGAGCGGGGTGCCGTCGTCGCGCACGTCGAAGCCCCGCTCCCGGATCTGCCGGAAGGGCACGAGCGCGAGCGTCGGCAGCGGGCCCACCGGCAGCTCCGCGAGGCGTTCGGCCTCGTGGACCCGGCCGACCAGCACCTCGACGGTGTCGTGGTCGCGGCCCGGGGTGCGCCTGCGCAGCAGGGCGAAGGGAGGGCAGGAGTCGTCGAGCAGACGGGAGAGGTCCATGGGGTCCGTCGTTCCTTCCGGTGGTGTGCGGAGAGGAACGGCCCCGGGTACGGGAAAGGCCGCCCCTCGGGCGGCCTTCGCGTGTGTCGGTGTACGCGCAGTCAGTGGGCCGCCGGAAGAGCGGTCCACCACCAGTGGTTCGTGTGCAGCGGCGCGTACATGCGAGCACTGTAACCCAGCCGGACCCCGGCGCGGCGGCATGAAGCCCAGCGGCCGACATTCCGGGCAGTCGTCTCAGCCACTGGTCGGTGGGACAGGACCGGACGAAGAACCCCGTAATGTTGTCCGTGTGACCGTGAACGCTGATTCCCACGCCGTCGCCGAGGCGACCTGGCGAGACCTGCCCGCGGCGCAGCAGCCCGAGTACCCCGATGCCGAGGCTCTGCGCGATGTGATCGCGGACCTCGAGTCGTATCCTCCGCTCGTCTTCGCCGGCGAGTGCGACCAGCTGCGCGCCCGGATGGGAGCCGTCGCCCGTGGCGAGGCGTTCCTGCTCCAGGGCGGCGACTGCGCCGAGGCCTTCGACGCCGTGTCCGCCGACCACATCAGGGCCAAGCTCAAGACGCTGCTCCAGATGAGCGCCGTCCTCACCTACGCGGCCTCCGTGCCCGTGGTGAAGGTCGGCCGCATCGCCGGGCAGTACTCCAAGCCCCGCTCCAAGGGGACCGAGACCCGTGACGGCGTGACCCTGCCGACGTACCGCGGCGACTCGGTCAACGGCTTCGACTTCACCGAGGCCGCCCGGGTCCCGGACCCCGAGCGCCTGAAGCGGATGTACAACGCCTCCGCCTCCACGCTCAACCTGGTGCGCGCCTTCACCACCGGCGGCTACGCCGACCTGCGCCAGGTGCACGCCTGGAACCAGGACTTCGTGAAGTCGTCCCCCTCGGGCCAGCGCTACGAGGCGCTCGCCCGCGAGATCGACAACGCCCTGAACTTCATGAAGGCCTGCGGCACCGACCCGGCCGAGTTCAAGGCCGTCGAGTTCTACGCCTCCCACGAGGCGCTGCTGCTCGACTACGAGGGCGCCCTGACCCGTACGGACTCGCGCACCGGCAAGCTGTACGACACCTCCGGCCACATGGTCTGGATCGGCGAGCGCACCCGCCAGCTCGACCACGCCCACATCGAGTTCGCCTCGCGGATCGCGAACCCGATCGGCATCAAGCTGGGCCCGACGACCTCGGTGGACGAGGCCCTGACGTACATCGACCGCCTCGACCCGGACCGCGAGCCGGGCCGGCTGACCTTCATCGTCCGCATGGGCGCCGACAAGGTCCGCGACAAGCTCCCCGAGCTGGTCGAGAAGGTCACCGCCTCCGGCGCGGTCGTCGCCTGGGTCACCGACCCGATGCACGGCAACACCTTCGAGGCCGCCTCCGGCCACAAGACGCGCCGCTTCGACGACGTCCTCGACGAGGTCAAGGGCTTCTTCGAGGTCCACAAGGAGCTGGGCACCCACCCTGGCGGCATCCACGTCGAGCTCACCGGTGACGACGTCACCGAGTGCGTGGGCGGCGGCGACGAGATCTTCGTCGACGACCTGCACCAGCGCTACGAGACGGCCTGCGACCCGCGCCTGAACCGCAGCCAGTCGCTCGACCTGGCGTTCCTGGTGGCGGAGATGTACCGCGATCAGTAAGTGGTTTCCTACGACGGCGGGGCGCGGATCCTTGTGATCCGCGCCCCATCGTCGTTCTCGGGTCTTTTACGGCCCCGGCCCACCGGGTAAGGTTAGGTTAACCTAAACGATCTCGGCGGGAGGTGAACCGCGTGTACGTCTGCTCATGCTTCGGTGTCACGGAGAAGCAGGTCAAGGAGCACGCGGACGCGGGCGCCCACACGCCCCGCCAGATCGCCTCCGCCTGCAAGGCCGGGACGGACTGCGGTTCCTGTGTCCGTCGCATCCAGGCCATTCTCGGGCGCGGCAACTGCCCCCGGCGCGAGCTGGTGGACCGGGGCGTTCCCGCCCTGGCGGCCGAGACCGCCGTCGCCCCCGCCACCGCGCTCGGGGAAGCCGCCTGACCTCCGGCGGGACTCAGCTCGGCTGCTCGATGAGCGTCGAGATGTACAGCGCCTCGCCCAGGGACTCGATCAGCTCCAGCTGCGTGTCCAGGTAGTCGATGTGGTGCTCCTCGTCCGCGAGGATCTCCTCGAAGAGGTTGGCGGACGTGATGTCCCCCTTGGCGCGCATGACCTCGATCCCGCGCCTGAGGCGGTCGATCGCCTCTACCTCGACCTGGCGGTCCGCCTGGAACATCTCGGTGACGGTCTGGCCGACCCGCACGTGGAAGAGCCGCTGGTAGTTGGGCAGGCCGTCGAGCATCAGGATGCGCTCGGTCAGCTTGTCCGCGTGCTTCATCTCGTCGATGGACTCTTCACGGGTGTACTTGGCGAGCTTCGTCCACCCCTTGTTGTCCTGGATGCGGTAGTGCAGCCAGTACTGGTTGATGGCGGTGAGTTCGCCGGTCAGCTGCTCGTTGAGGAATTCGAGGACCTCGGGGTCGCCCTGCATCGCAGAGGCTCCTTCCACTTCCACGTTGTGTGCCCGTGCCGTGACTGGGCAGGATGGCGGCATCCTCGCACCCCGAATGGGGGGCGTCCAGTAAGTACAGGCTTAGTGGGAGTTGCCCCGATGAGGGGTGCCGGGGTGGTCGCCTGGTCATGACCACCCCTTGCGGTCTGTCACCATGGAGGACATGGGTCAGCCGGAGAGCGGAGCACACCGGGAAGCGGATCGGCCGGATCGTTCGCCGGGCCTTCCGGCGGATCTGCCGCCGGGACAGCGGATCCAGCGCGGCTGGCCGGTCACCCACTACGGGCCCGTCCCCAGGTTCAAGCCGGACCGCTGGGAGTTCCGCGTCTTCGGGGCGACGGCCGACGGCGACAAGCGCTGCTGGAACCACGAGGAGTTCTCGGCCCTCCCGTTCTCCACGGTCGTGGCCGATCTGCACTGCGTCACGAAGTTCAGCATGCTCGGGGCCGAATGGGGCGGCGTCCCCGCCCGCACGGTCCTGGAGCTGGCCCCGCCCGCGCCCCGGGTCACCCACGTGATGGTCTGGGCCGAGTACGGCTACAGCGCCAACATGCGGCTCGCCGACTTCGCCTCGGACCGCACGATCTTCGCCACCCACAAGGACGGGGAGCTGCTCACCGCCGAGCACGGCTTCCCGCTGCGGCTCGTCGTCCCCCACCTGTACGCCTGGAAGGGCCCGAAGTGGGTCCGGGGCGTGGAGTACATGGCCGCCGACCGGCGGGGCTTCTGGGAGGAGCGCGGCTACCACAACCTCGGCGACCCGTGGCGGGAGCAGCGCTACTCGTACCAGGAGGAGCCCGGGGACGGCCCCGAGCTCTGACCCCGCGGGCCGCCCCGGGGGCGTCCCTCAGGGACGCAGCTTCTTCAGCAGGTCCACGTCCGCCCGGTGCCCCTCCTTGCCGCCGGGCGTCTCGATGACCAGCGGCACCCCCTCCGTCGCCGGATGGCGCAGCAGCTCCCGGAAGGCGTCCTCGCCGATGTGACCGGCCCCGATGTTCGCGTGCCGGTCCTTGTGGGCGCCCACGACGTCCTTCGAGTCGTTGGCGTGGATGAGCTTCAGGCGTCCCCCGCCGACGGTCTCCACGAGCAGGTCGAGCGTCTGCGCCGCCCCGGACGGGCCCGTCAGGTCGTGCCCGGCGGCGAACACGTGGCAGGTGTCCAGGCAGACGCCCAGCTTGGGATGGCGGTCGAGCACGTCGAAGTACGGGCCGAAGTCCCAGGTCCGCGAGCAGAGCGAGGAGCCCTGCCCGGCCGTCGACTCCAGGAGCAGGTCCGGGTCGTCCGGGTGCGTCAGCTCGTCGAGCAGCGGCAGCAGCCGCTCCCGCACCTGGGCGAGCGCCACCTCGCGCGGCCGGCCGCCGGTCGCCGAGCCGGTGTGCACCACCACGCCCTTCGCGCCGATCTCCCGGCCCCGGCGCAGCGAGTGCCGCAGCGACTCCACCGACCGCTCCGCGGTGGCCTCGGTGTGCGAGCCGAAGTTGATCAGGTACGGGGCGTGGACCCAGGCCGAGAGCGACGCCTCCGCGCACTCGGCGCGGAACCGCTCGTCCTGGGCCGGGTTGCCGGCCGGGGTGGCCCAGCCGCGCGGGTTGGCGACGAAGACCTGCACGGTCTCGGCGCCCAGCTCGCGGGCGTAGCCCAGACCGACCGTGGCGAGACCGCCGGCCACGGGGACGTGGCCGCCGACGGGGTTGCGCATGGGTGTCTACAGTCCCTTGATCGTGAGGGTGATCACGGAGCCCTCGGGGGCGGTGGAGCCGCCCGCCACGGACTGGCCGGCGACCGTGTCCCCGAGGAACGGGAAGGTCTTCTTCAGCTTCACCTCGAAGCCCGCCTCCTCCAGGGCCGCCCGCGCGTCCTCGGTCGTCTCGCCGGTGACGTCGGGGACCTCGACCAGGGCGGGGCCCTTGGAGACGGTGAGGGTGACGGTGTCGCCCTCGGCGGCGCGGCTGCCCTCCGCGAGGGACTGGGCGGCGACCGAACCGGCCGCCTCGGGGGAGTTGATCCGTTCGGGGGCGACCCGGACGGTGAGCCCTGCCTCCTGGAGCGCGGCCGTGGCGTCGGGGACGGTCTCGCCGGTCACGTCGGGGACGTCGATCGGGGAGCCCTTGCTGACGACCAGGGCGACCGCCGAGTCGGGGGCGCGCTCGGTGCCGGGCTCGGGGTCGGAGCCGATCACGGCCCCCTGGGCGACGGAGTCGCTGAACTCGCGGGTGACCACCCCCGCGACCAGGCCCTCCTTCTCCAGGGCCCGCTTCGCCTCCGCGAGCGGCCTGCCCCTGAGATGGGGCACCTTCACGGTCTGCGGACCCCGGGAGAGGGTGAGGACGACCGTGCCGTTGTCCCGCAGGCGCTCGCCCGGGGCCGGGTCGACGGCCATGACGGTGCCGCGCTCGTACACGTCGCTGAAAGCGCGCTTCGTCGTGCCGACCTCCAGGCCGGCGTCGGTGATCCGCTGCGTCGCGGCGGCCTCGGTCTGCCCGAGGACGGCCGGGACGCGGGTGAACTGGCCGGCGTTGATGTACCAGACCCCGGCGCCCAGGCCGAGGACGAGCAGGACGGCGGCGACCACGAGCAGCGGGCCCCGCGGGGGCAGCCGCCGGGCGGCGGGGACGGCGGGGGTCGAGGGCGGCTCGGGCGCCGGCATCCGGCCGGTGTGCGCCACCTGCCGGACCCCGGCCTCCTCGGGCAGCGGGAGGTCGATCACGCTGGTGCGCTCCTCGACCGGGACGGCACGGGCGATCACGCTCGTCCGGTCCTCGGCGGTGTCCCGGGCGTCGGACCGCGCCTGCGGGGGCGCCGCGTCCAGCTGCGCCTCGGTGAGCGCGGCGCGGGCCTCCAGGACCAGGCCGAGGAGGGCGACCGCGTCGTGCGGCCGGGCCCCGGGGTCGCGGGCCGCGGCGGCCGCGACCAGGCCGTCGAGCTCCGGGGCCAGGCCCGGCACGGCGGCCGAGGGCGCGGGCACGTCGGTGTTCAGGTGCCGGTAGAGCACCTGGGCGGGCGTGTCGCCCGCGTGCGGCTTGGCGCCGGTCAGCATCTCGTACAGGACGACGCCGCAGGCGTACACGTCGGCGCGGGTGTCGGCGGTGCCGTGCTCGATCTGCTCCGGCGCCAGGTACGAGACGGTGCCGAGGACCGAGCCGGTGGTGGCGGTCGCCGAGCCCACGGCCCGTACGAGACCGAAGTCCGCGACCTTCACCCGGCCGTCGTCCCCTATCAGGACGTTCTCCGGCTTCATGTCCCGGTGCACGAACCCGGCCCGGTGCGCGGCGCCGAGCGCGGCGAGCACGGGCTCCAGGATGTCGAGCGCGGCCCGGGGCGCGAGGGCGCCCCGCTCGCGCAGCACGTCGCGGAGGGTGCAGCCGGGCACGTACTCCATCGCCAGGTAGACGTACGCGCCCTCGGCGCCCTGGTCGAAGACGCCGACGACGTTGGGGTGGGCGAGCCGGGCCACCGACTTCGCCTCGCGGATGAACCGCTCGACGAAGACGGCGTCGGCCGCGAGCTGCGGGTGCATCACCTTGAGCGCGAGGACGCGGTCGAGGCGGGTGTCGACGGCCCGGTAGACCGTGGCCATCCCGCCGACGGCGATGCGCGCGTCGACGCGGTAACGGCCGTCGAGCAGCCGCCCGACGAGGGGGTCCTGAAGGGTCGTGTCCACGGCGACGAGTCTACGAGCCGCGCACACGCGTCCGGTGCGCCCGCCCCGGACCGCAGCACACCTGTGACGAGCGCGGCGGCTTCCGTGGCGGGGCGCCCCGGTCGCGGCGGGCAGCGCGCCCCGGGCTCAGAAGGCGGGGCGCTCCGGGTCCAGGTCCGCCCGGCCCTCCACCGGCGAGGAAGCCTCCGCGAAGTGGCGGCGCGGGATGCGGCCGGCCCGGTGGGCGAGCCGGCCCGCCTCGACCGCGTGCCGCATCGCCGAGGCCATCAGGACCGGTTCCTGCGCCCGGGTGACGGCCGACGCCAGCATCACCGCCGCGCACCCCAGCTCCATCGCGAGCGCCGCGTCCGACGCCGTCCCGGCCCCCGCGTCCAGGATCACCGGCACCCCCGCCCGCTCCGCGATCAGCTGGAAGTTGTGCGGGTTGCGGATGCCGAGCCCGGAGCCGATGGGGGAGCCCAGCGGCATGATCGCCGCGCACCCCACGTCCTCCAGCTTCCGGGCGAGGACCGGGTCGTCGTTGGTGTACGGCAGGACGGTGAAGCCGTCGTCCACCAGGGTCTCCGCCGCGTTCAGCAGCTCCTCGCCGTCCGGCAGCAGGGTCCGCTCGTCGGCGACGACCTCCAGCTTGATCCAGTCGGTGCCGAGCGCCTCCCGGGCGAGCCGGGCGGTCAGGACCGCCTCGCCGGCCGTGAAGCAGCCCGCCGTGTTGGGCAGGACCCGGATGCCGAGCCGGTCCAGGACGGAGAGGACCGAGCCCTGCACGGTCGGGTCCAGGCGCCGCATGGCTACCGTGGTCAGCTCCGTGCCGCTGGCGACCAGGGAGCGCTCCAGGACGTCGAGGCTGGGCGCCCCGCCGGTGCCCATGATCAGACGGGAGGAGAACTCCGTACCGCCCAGGACGAACACGTCGTCGGACATCGCGCTCAGCCCCCCTGCACCGCGGTGAGGACCTCCACCCGGTCCCCGTCGCCGAGCAGCGTCGAGGCCCACTCGCCGCGCGGGACCACCGTCTCGTTGACGGCGGCGGCCACCCCGGAGGGGGCCGCGGTCAGGGTCGCGACGAGGGCGTCGAGGGAGAGGGGGCCGGAGAGCGCGCGGGCCTCCCCGTTCACGGACACGGTCACGGCCGCGTCGTTCACGTTCACGGTCGTGTCGTTCACGTTCACGGTCGCGTCTTCGGCGGGCGGGTTCGCGCTCATGCGGGCTGCTCCTGACGTACGGGAGGGGCGGGGGAGAAACGGCGGGGGGTGAAGGGGCGCGCCTCGTCGGGCAGGGCGCCCGTGGTCAGCGCCTCGGCCAGGGCGTCGCCGGTGACGGGGGTCAGCAGCACCCCGTTGCGGTAGTGGCCGGTGGCCAGGTGCAGGCCGGGCAGGGCGGTGGGGCCGAGCAGCGGCGCGTTGTCGGGCGAGCCGGGGCGCAGCCCGGCCAGGGTCTCGGTGAGCGGCAGCTCGGTGATCCCGGGCACCAGCTCGTGGGCGTCGCGCAGCAGCTCGTACACCCCGCCCGCCGTCACCGTGGTGTCCCAGCCCAGCTCCTCGCTGGTGGCGCCGACGACCAGCTCGCCGTTCTCGCGGGGCACCAGATAGACGTGGCTGCCGCGCACGACGGCCCGGACGGTCCGGGAGAGGAAGGGGGCGTACGCGGCCGGCACCCGCAGCCGCAGGACCTGGCCCTTCACCGGGCGCACCGGCGGAAGCACCTCGTCCGGCACCCCCGCGAACCGTCCGCTCAGACTGCCCGCCGCGAGCACGGTCTGCCCCGCCTCCAGTTCCTCGCCCCCGGCGAGGACCGCGCCGCGCGCCCGGTCCCCCCGTACCGTCAGCCGTTCCGCGAGCGCCCGGTGGAAGACCACCCCGGCCCGCTCGCAGGCGACGACGAGCGCGGCGGCGAGCCGGCGCGGGTCCACCTGGTGGTCGCCGTCGACCCGCAGACCGCCGCGCACCCCCGGCGCCAGCATCGGCTCCAGACGGCGGCACTCGCGGCCGCTCAGCCACTCCGAGGCGAGCCCGCAGCGGGTCTGCAGGGCGTGCAGCTCGCGCAGGTGCGCCCGGTCGTCGGCGTCCAGGGCGACGGCGAGGGTGCCGCAGGCGCGGTAACCGACGTCCAGGCCGGTGGCCTCCTCCAGCTCGGCGACGAAGGCCGGGTAGCGGGCGGCGGAGGCGAGGTTGAGCCCGAGCAGGGTCTCCTCGCCGTAGTGCAGCTCGGTGACGGCGGCGAGCATCCCGGCCGCGACCCGCGCGGCCCCGCCGCCCGGCTCGGGGTCCACGACGGCGGTGCGCAGCCCGCGCCGCGCGGCCCGCCAGGCCGTGACCAGACCGATGACGCCGCCCCCGACCACGAGGACGTCGTGGGCCTCGCGGGCGCCGGAGGACCCCCGTGCCCGGGAGGGTCCCCGGGCGCCGGAGGACTCTCGTGCGGCGGAAGACCTCGGTGTGTCGGAAGAACGCATGGGCGTCCAGCCCCTCCCTTCGCCGGCATGACCCGGATCAGGTTCGTACGGTCGGAGGCCGGCCAGCCTCCCTCTCAGCCCGGTGCGTCCGGGCTCCCGCGAGTGCTTTACGCCCGCCAGACTAGCTTCCGCCGCGGGTCCGTCACGAGGGGGCCCGTGACCCCCACCCGACCTGACGGCCCGTCAGTTGCATAAGGTGGCCGTGTGAGCGAGCAGAAGCAGACCCAGCGGCGCGTCGTGGTCGTCGGCGCCGGGATGGCGGGCGTCCAGACCGCCGTCGCCCTCCGCGAGCAGGGCTTCACCGGCCCCGTGACCCTCATCGGGGCCGAGCCCCACCAGCCCTACGACCGGCCCCCGCTCTCCAAGGCGGTCCTCCTCGGGAAGGCCGAGGACTCCGCCTTCGACGTCGACTTCGAGGACCTGGGCGTCGAACTCCGGCTCGGCGTGGACGTCACCGGGCTGCGCGCCGCCGACCGCGAGGTCGACACCGAGGCCGGACCCGTCCCGTACGACGTCCTGGTCGTCGCCACCGGCGCCCACCCGGTCACCCTGCCCGGCTCCGAGGGCGTCCCCGGCGTCCACCTGCTCCGCACCCTCGACGACGCCGTGCGCCTCGGGCCCGTCCTGGAGCGCCGGCACGCCGTCGTGGTCGTCGGTGCCGGCTGGATCGGCGCCGAGTTCGCCACCGCCGCGCTCGGGGCCGGCTGCGCCGTCACCGTCGTCGAGGCCGCGGACCTCCCGCTCGCCGGCACCCTGCCCGCCGAGGTCGCCGCCCCCATGGCCGAGTGGTACGGGGCGAACGGCGCCGAACTCCTCACCCACGCGCGCGTGGACGCCGTCGAACCCGGCCGGGTCCGCCTCGCCGGCGGCCGCGAACTGCCTGCCGAGGCCGTCGTCGTCGGCATCGGCGCCCGCCCCGCCACCGGCTGGCTCGCCGGCTCCGGCATCGCCCTCGACCCGAGCGGCGCCGTCACCGCCGACGACCGGCTGCGCACCTCCCTGCCCGACGTGTACGCGGTCGGGGACTGCGCCTCCTACCCCTCCGCCCGCTACGGCGAGCGCCTTCTCGTCCACCACTGGGACAACGCCCTCCAGGGCCCGCGCGCGGTCGCCGCCGCGATCACGGGCGCCGACCCCGGGCCGTACGACCCCGTGCCGTACTTCTGGTCCGAGCAGTTCGGGCGCTTCGTCCAGTACGCGGGGCACCACGCGGGCGCGGACGAGCTGCTGTGGCGCGGCGACCCGGCGGACGAGGCCTGGTCGGTGCTCTGGCTGCGCGCCGGGGTGCCGGTCGCCCTCCTCGCCGTCGGCCGCCCCCGCGACCTGGCCCAGGGCCGGAAGCTGATCGAGGCCGCCGTCCCGGTCGACCCGGTCCGCGCGGCGGACCCCTCCGTGCCCCTGAAGGCGGCGGTCCGGTAGGGGCGTTTCGTCCGATCGGCGTGATGCCTCCCGGGCCCGACTACCGGCTGTCGGTCCGGGATGGCAGGCTTGTCACGTGACCGAGATTGACGCAAAGATCGATGCTCTCGTCCCCGCCTGGCTCTACCTGCCCGACATCGCGGAGATGCTCGATGTCGAGGTGACGCGCGTGCGGCAGCTGGTCAAGGAGGGCCAGCTCATCGCCGTGCGCCGCGGAGAGAACAACGCGCTCCAGGTGCCCGCCGCCTTCATCCAGGACGGCAAGGTCGTCAAGGGCCTCACCGGCACCCTGACCCTGCTGCGGGACGACGGCTTCACCGACGAGGAGATGCTGGAGTGGCTCTTCACTCCGGACGAGAGCCTGCCGGGCACGCCCGCGCAGGCGCTCGGCGAGAACCGCGGCACGGAGGTGAAGCGCCGCGCCCAGGCGCTCGCCGTCTGACCCGCTCCGCGTGACACGCGCCCCGGCACGTACCGTTCCGGGGCGCACCGCTCCGGCGCGCGCCTCGAAGACACCACCAGTCGGCGCCGACGGGGGCCGGTCCCGACGACCGGCCGCCGCGGCGCCGGCGCCACCGACGGGGGGAACCCACCCATGCCCACGCCTCGCGAACGGCTCGCCGACGCCCGGCTCTACCTGTGCACCGACGCCCGGAAGCGCCAGGGCGACCTGCCCGCCTTCCTCGACGCCGTGCTCTCCTCCGGCGTGGACGTCGTGCAGCTCCGCGACAAGGGCATGGAGGCCGCCGAGGAGCTGGAGCACCTGGCCGTCCTCGCGGACGCCGTCCGCCGGCACGGAAAGCTCCTGGCCGTGAACGACCGGGCCGACGTCGCCCACGCCATCGGCTCCGACGTCCTCCACCTCGGCCAGGGAGACCTGCCCGTCCCCGCCGCCCGCGCGATCCTCGGTGACGGGATCCTGATCGGTCGTTCCTGCCACGCCGAGTCCGAGGTGGCCGCGGCCGCCGCCGAACCGGGCGTCGACTACTTCTGCACCGGCCCCTGCTGGCCCACCCCCACCAAGCCCGGCCGGTACGCACCGGGGCTGGACCTCGTGCGGTACGCGGCCGGCCTGGCCCAGGACCGCCCCTGGTTCGCCATCGGCGGCATCGACGGGACCAACCTCGACGAGGTCCTGGACGCGGGCGCGCGCCGGATCGTCGTCGTCCGGGCGATCACCGAGGCCGACGACCCGGCCGCCGCGACCGCCGCCCTCGCCGAGCGGGTCCGGGAGCGCGTCGAGGGCTGAGACACGCCGGGACGCCGGGACCGGGACCCGCTGAGGCCGGGACCCGCCCGGGACCGGGCCCGTGCGCCGTCCCGCGGGCGTCCGCCCCCGTCCACGACCCGGACGGCCGGTGCCGGATCGGCCGGGACGTGTCCGAAAAAGTGTCCACCGATCGGACAGGCCGTACGCGGCCCGCCACCCCCCGTCTAACCTGCCGGTATGGCCCTTGGTACCGCTTCCGTCCGCTCGGACCGTGCCCGCACGGTCCGCGACATCCTCGCCTCCGGCGGCACGTCGTACTCCTTCGAGTTCTACGCGCCCCGGACCGAGAAGGGCGAGCAGAGCCTCTGGAGGGCCATGCGCCGGGTCGAGGCGGTCGGCCCCAGCTTCGTCTCCGTGACCTACGGCGCCGGCGGCACCACCCGGGGCGGCACCGTCAAGGCGACCCAGAAGATCGCCTCCGACAGCACCCTCACCCCCGTCGCGCACCTCACGGCCGTCGGCCAGTCCGTCGCCGAACTGCGCAACATCCTCGGGCAGTACGCCGACGCCGGCATCCGCAACATGCTCGCCCTCCGGGGCGACCCGCCCGGCGACCCGCTGGGCGAGTGGATCGAGCACCCGGAGGGGGTCCGGTACGCCGCCGACCTGGTCCGGCTGATCAAGGAGTCGGGCGACTTCTGCGTCGGCGTCGCCGCCTTCCCCGAGATGCACCCCCGCTCCACCGACTGGGACACGGACATCCGGCACTTCGTGGACAAGTGCCGCGCCGGCGCCGACTACGCCATCACCCAGATGTTCTTCGACCCGGAGAACTACCTGCGGCTGCGCGACAGCGTGGTCAGGGCGGGCTGCGAGACCCCGATCATCCCCGAGGTCATGCCCGTCGTGAACGTCAAGACCCTCGACCGGCTGCCCCAGCTGAGCAACGCGGCCTTCCCGGCGCGCGTGAAAGAGCGCATCCTCGCCGTCAAGGACGATCCCGCCGCTGTACGCTCCATCGGTATCGAGTTCGCGACGGAGTTCTGCGCGCGTCTGCTGTCCGAGGGCGTCCCCGGGCTGCACTTCATCACGCTCAACAGCTCCACCGCGACACTCGAGATCTACGAGAATCTCGGACTGCACCAGCAGTCGTGACCGGTCGTACCCGCCCCGACCCGCGGCGGTGACCGTGGAGAGGGGCGGCGGGGCATGGGGTGGACGGTCCTCTACATCGCGTTCGGCGTGGTCGCGCTGTGGCTGCTGGGGGAGGTGCTCCTCCAGTACAAGGCGCGGCTGCGCTGGCGCGTGCTCGCCTTCTGCGGCTTCCTCTTCGTGGTCCTGGGCGTCCTGCTGCCCTCGGTCCCGGTGATCGTCGCCGGCGCGCTCGCCTTCGCCGTCGGCCAGACCTACGTGACGCTCTCGTTCCGCCGGGGCTTCTCCACCGGCTGGGCGATCGGCGGCAACCCGGGCGCCAGCCGCCGCCGCAGGTCCGGCGCGCCGGACCGGACCGGGCCCACCCTGGAGGTCACCGACCTCTCGTACGACGAGCCGGGCGCCGGCCACCACGGCCCCGGGGAGCACCCGGAGGCGGCCGCCGAGAGCACGGCGGTCTACGAGCCGCTGCCGATGCCCGAGGACACCGGCCAGTACGGGGTCTACGGCACCGACCGCGACACCGCCCCCGCCGCCGGTCCCGGTGCCGGATACGACCCGGCGGCCTACGCCCCCTACGCGACGGGACACGACCAGCAGGGGTACGACCAGCAGGGGTACGACCAGCGGGGATACGAGCAGCAGGGGTACGAACAGCCCGTCCACCAGCAGGGGTACGACTACGGGGCCCCCGGGCAGCAGCAGTACGCCGCCTACTCCGACCCGTACATCGGCCCGGGCGCGGACGCCCAGCAGTACGGCTCGTACTACGGCGACCCCTACGCCCCCTCGTACACCTACGACACCCCGCCCGGCGGGGTCTGGGTCCCGCAGCAGCGCGACACCGAGCCGGACCCGGGACAGCGGGCACCGGGGCCGTACGGCCACGAGCCGCACCAGGACGGGCAGTACCGCTACTGAGACCCGCGCGGCCCGCGGGGGGTCACTGCGAGCCGCGGAAGTCCGCGCCCTCCACGATCAGTCCCGCCACCAGCGCGCCCGACATGCCCGCGTGGGCGAGCCCGCCGCCCGGGTGCGACCAGCCGCCCGCGAAGTACAGGCCCGGCAGCGGCGAGCGGTTGGCGGCCGGGAGCAGCCGCCCGCCCGCCCCCGCGAGCGCGGGCCCGGGCACCTCGGCGGCGCCGGTGTCCCGCCGTACGTCCTCCGGGGTGCGGACGTGCCGCCACAGCAGCCGGTCCCGCAGGCCCGGCACCGCCCGCCCGGCGGCCTCGACCATCCGGTCGGCGAACGCCTCCCACTCCTGCCCCGGAGCCGTGCGGACGGTCGCCGTGACCGTCACCGCCTCGTGGTCCGCGTCCGGCCGCAGCGCCGGGTCGTCCGGCCGCAGCACGGTCACCGCCGGACCGCCGCCCTCCGCGTGCACCACCGTGCGGTGGACCGCGTCCGCCTCCCGCGCGCCGCGCAGGGCCAGACAGACCGTCACCCGGCCGGTGCCGAGCACCTGGTGACGGGGCCAGTCCTCGCCGCGCTCCCACTCCACGACCTGGTCGCGGTAGAGCGCCGGCACCGGCGCCCCGGAGACCACGTGGTCGGCCGCGACCTCCCCGCCCCCGTCCAGCCGCACGCCGACCGCCCGGCCGTCCTTCTCCAGGACGTCCACCACCGGAGTGTCGAAGACGAACTCCACCCGCCGCTTCCGGCACCGCTCGTACACCGCGTCGGCCAGCGCCCGCAGGCCCCCGGCCACGTACCAGCTGCCGAAGGTCTGCTCCATGTACGGCAGGACGGCGGCCGAGGCCGGGGCGCCGGCCGGGTCGAAGCCGTACGCCCACGCGTACGCGTCGAGCAGGGCGGCGAGCCGGGGATCGCGCAGCTCCCGCGCCCCGACCTGGGCGAGCGTCCTCGTCGGGCGGCGCAGCAGGCCCGCCTTCGGGGCCGGGTACGGCTCGCGGGCGAGCGGCGCCGGGTCGGCCGGCTGCGGCTCCTCCAGGAGCGGCCGGCGGGTGCGGTCCCAGGCCTCGCGGGCCCGGGTCAGGAAGTCGCCCCAGCGCTCGCCCGCGCCCGCGCCGAGCGCCGCGTCCAGGGCGGCGACCGTGCCGGCCCGGGAGGCGTTCGGCAGGTCCACGCGCGTGCCGTCGGCGAAGACGTGACGGGCCGCCGGATCGACCTGCGTCAGCGCGACGCACTCCTCCAGGGGCTCCTTGCCCGTCTTCACGAACAGGTCCCGGTACACGGCGGGCAGGTGCAGCAGCCCCGGGCCCGTGTCGAAGGCGAAGCCGTCGCGCGCGTACCGGCCCACCGCGCCGCCGTGCGTCGGCCCCCGCTCGTACACCGTCACCCGGTGGCCCGCCACGGCCAGCCGGGCCGCCGCCGCCATGGCGCCGAGTCCCGCGCCGATCACCACAATCCGTGCCATGCCGGCGAGCCTATCCGGCCCCTCCGACACCCCCGGGAAGAGGTCAGGGGCGCCGCGGCCCGTCGTCGGGCGGGGGAGGGGTGCGGGCCCCGGCGGCGATCCGCTTCTCCTCCCGGCGCTGCGACCTGCGGCGCAGGAAGCGCCGGATCCGCTGCGCGAGGAAGGCGATCGTCACCAGGCCGAGGAGCAGCAGGACGCCCGCGACGACCGCCGCCGCCACCGGATGGAAGAGCGCGAAGGTGACGACCGCCGCCACCCCGAGGTCCTCCGCCAGGCTCACCCCGACGTTCGAGAACGGCTCCGGCGAGGTGTTGACCGCCATCCTCGTCCCCGCCTTGACGAAGTGGCTCAGGAGGGCCGTCGACCCGCCGACCGCCGCGGCCGCCAGCTCCGGCAGCGACCCGTCCTGCCCGGCGAGCAGGGCGCCGACGACGGCCCCCGCGACCGGCCGGATCACGGTGTGGACGGAGTCCCACACCGAGTCGACGTACGGGATCTTGTCCGCCACCGCCTCGCACAGGAACAGCACGCCCGCGACGACGAGGACGTCGGTGCGCTGCAGGGACTCGGGCACCTCGTCGGTCAGCCCGGTCGCGCCGAAGAGGCCGAAGAGCAGGACCACCGCGTACGCGTTGATCCCGCTCGCCCAGCCGCTGGTGAACACCAGGGGGAGTACGGACACGTCCGCGATCGTAACCAGGACTGAGTACCCGTACCTAGGGCGCGAGATGAGTAGGCGCGCGGATGGGGCCGGCGGGGTCCGGAGGAGAGAGTGGAGCCCACGGAAGGGGCGCGGCTCCGGGACCGCCGGCACGGGGCGGCGGAACGGGGCCGTGCGCCTGACGGTGGCGGAGGGCACGGGGGCACGGGGGTGCGCCTTCCGGCACGGGGGGTGCGACGGGAAGCCGGTGCGGCGAGGCTCGGGGGGATCGAGCCTCATCGCACCGGCTTCTTCCGTGCCCGGATGCTCTTCGCGCCCGGGCGCGTCCCGTCCCCGAGCGCTTTTCGTGCCGGGTGCTTTCCTGTCCGGGTGCTTTCCTGTCCGGGCGCCTTTCCGTCTCCACGCGCGCGTGGAGAAGCGGAGGGCCGGTCAGCGGCGGCCGCCCACCCGCCCGTGCAGCAGTCGGGAGAGGGCCGCGTGGACGTCGTCGAGGGAGCGCTCGCTCTGGAAGGCCTGCCAGTCGAGCGCGGCCACGAGCACCATGCCGACCAGCGCCGCCGCCGTCAGCTGGACGTCGATCTCCTCGCTCAGCTCCCCGGCCTCCACCCCCTCGCGCAGCACCCCCTCGACCACCGCGACCGCCTCCTGGCGGACCACCAGGAGCGTGGAGTTCCAGGCCCGGTTGGTGCGCCACAGCTCGGCCACGTACAGCTGGGTGAAGGCCGGGTAGCGGTCGATGAAGACGAGGCCCGCCCGGATCATCGCGTCCAGCGCGTCGACCCGGCTCCCGCCGCGCCCGGCGGTCTCCTCGGCCGCCGTGCGCAGGGAGGCGGTGAGCAGCGACACCCCGTGGCGCAGCAGCTCCTCGAAGAGCTCGGTCTTGCTCTTGAAGTTGTAGTAGACCGTGCCCTTGGCCACGCCGGCCCGCTCGGCGATCTCGTCCACCGTCGTCGCGGAGAAGCCCTGCTCCGCGATGAGCGTGACGGCCGCTTCATAGAGCTTCGCGCGCGTGGCCCGGCGTCTGGTGCTGCTGCTGTCCATGGGGTCGATTCTCACAGGTGTCACGGGTGGTACCGGTCCTGTCTCACAGGGTCAGTTCGGGGTGGAGCCGGTCCAGCGTCCAGACCTGCCGCCTGCGGGCCGAGACGGCGGTCAGGGCCAGGGCGCCCACGGTGAACGCCGCCAGGACCGCGCAGGACTGCCAGACGGGTTCGAGCCCGCCGCCCGTGATCAGCCGGCGCAGCGACTCGACCACGTACGTCATCGGCAGGAAGGGGTGGATCGCGTTGAAGAAGGCCGGGCTGGTCTGGACGGGGTACGTGCCGCCCGCCGAGGTCAGCTGGAGCATCAGGGCGGCGAGCACCAGGATCCGGCCCGCCGCGCCGAAGCGGGCGTTGAACCACTGGATGATCGCGGTGAAGCAGCAGGTGACCAGGGCGAGGAAGCCGACCGTGCCGGCGGCCCGCGCCATCTGGAGGCCGAGGCCCCAGTGCAGGACCGACATCAGGGCCGCGACCTGGAGGAGCCCGATCGCCGCCACCGGGAGCCAGCCCGCGAGCGCGATCCGCCAGGCGGAGCCGCCCGCGGCGAGCGCGCGCCGGTTCAGCGGCTGGATGATCATGTACGCGACCATCGCGCCGACCCAGAGGGAGAGCGGGATGAAGTACGGGGCGAAGCCGGTGCCGTAGTTCGGCGCCTTGTGCATCGACTGGGAGGCGAGCCGCACCGGGTCGGCCATGACCTCCGTGCGCTTGTCGCGGGCCTGCTGGTCGTAGTCCGGGATCTGCCCGACCCCGTCGCGCAGCCCGCCGGCCAGCTCGCCGGAGCCGTCGGCCAGCTTGAACAGGCCGCCGTCCAGGTCGCCGGCGCCCTTCTTGAGCTTGCCGACGCCGGCGTCGAGGTTCACCGAGCCGGTCTTCGCCTCGCCGATGCCGGTGTGCAGCTTCTCCGCGCCCGCCGCGACCTTCCTGGCGCCCGTGTTCAGCTCGTTGATCTTCCGGATGGCGTCCTCGACGTCCCGGTCGAGGTGCGGGGCGCGGGCGGCCAGCTCGTCGGCCTGCTTCTTGAGCGTGACCAGGCGCGCGTTCAGCGTCTTCAGGTCGCCGTTGCCGTCCTCGGTCAGCTCGTGCACGTCGTCCGCGATGACGGCCACGTCGGCGGCGGTGACCGCGGCCCGCTGGAGGACCTTGCACGCGCGCGCGTCGGGCTCCGGGGCCTCCGTGCACTCCTCGCGGTGCAGGGCGGCCAGCTCCTCGTCGGCCTTGTGCGCGGCGGTGCGGAGCTGGGGGCCCCGCTTCACCAGGATGTCCAGGTTGTGCTGGACGGCGGTGGCCGAGTCGGAGACCAGCCGGGCCGTGTCGCGGATCGACTTGCCGTTGTTCGCCAGATAGGGCCGGACCTTGTCGGCGGTGCCGTTCACCTTGTCGGCGAGCGACTGGGTGCCGTTCGCGACCTTGCGGGAACCGCTCTCCAGCTCCTTGGCGCCCTTGTCGAGCTTCTTCAGGCCCTCGGCCAGGTCGCCGCTGCCGGTCTTGGCGTCCCCGAGGCCGTCCGCCAGGCTCTTGGAGCCCTTCTTGGCCCTGTCCACGCCCTGCTTGAGGTCGGCCGCGCCCTTGGCGGCCTTCTCGGTGGCGTCGTGGATGTCGGAGAAGGAGATGAAGATCTTGTCGAGGAAGGTGCGCGAGGACTTGGTGGAGGCGGCGGTGCGCACCTCGGAGAAGACCGTCCGGGAGATCTGCCCGACGATGTAGTTGTTCGCGTCGTTCGTCCGCACCTGGAGGGCGCCGGTCTCGGGGGAGTCGCCGGAGCTGGAGGCGATGCGCGCGCTGAAGTCGCCGGGCATGGTCAGGGACAGGTAGTACGTCCCGTCCTCGACGCCCTTGCGCGCCTCCTCGTCGCTCACCCGGTGCCACGCGAAGGTCTCGCTCTCCAGGAGCCCCTTCGTGATGTCGTCGCCGGCGTTGATCGCCTTGCCGTCGGCGGTGGCGCCCCGGTCCTCGTTGACGAGGGCGACGGGGATCCTGTCGAGCCTGCCGTACGGGTCCCAGAACGAGTACAGGTACAGGGCGCCGTACAGCAGCGGCAGCAGCAGGACCGCGACGAGCGCGGCGCGCGGCAGCTTGCCCCTGCCGAAGCGCCTCAGCTCAAGAGCGGCCAGTTTCGGCGAGCGCATCGGCCGCCCCCTCCTCGGTCGTGGACGCGGGGTCGCCCGCGCCGGTGTCGGTGTCGGTGCGGGGCGCCCCGGCGGTGTCCTCCGGGGCGGTGTCCTCCGGCGCGTCGGCGGCCTTCTCCGTGGAGACCTTCGCGGGAGCCTCGGGCACCTCCGGGGTTCCGGGCGCCTCGGGGGTTTCGGGGGCCTCCGGGGTTCCGGGCGCCTCGGGCGCCTCCGTGGTGATCCGCAGCGCGCCCTCCGGGGCCTCGCTGCAGACGGCGAGGACGGTCGTCCCGGCGGCGGTCAGGGAGCGCAGGAGCGCCCAGACCTCGGTCCGGGCCGCGTCCGAGAGCTTCAGGTCCGTGTCGTCCACGGCGAGCAGCCGGGGGCGCCCGAGCAGCGCGAGGGCGATCGAGAGCCGCAGCGCTTCGAGCCGCTCCAGGTCCCGTACGGAGGTCCGCCCGCCCTTCGGCAGGGCGTCGAGGTCGAGGCCCGCGGCCGTCACGGCCTCCTCGATCCGGGCCCGGGTCTCCGCCGCCCGCGTACCGGGGCGCCGCAGCAGCGCCCGCACGGAGCCGTCGAAGCGGCGCTGGAGCAGCGCCCGCTCGCGCAGGTGCTCGGCGACCGTGAAGGCGGGGTCCAGTTCGTTGACGCCCGGGACCTGGCCCAGCGCGCTGATCCGGCGCACCGCGGCCATCTTCCGGGGCAGCGGGAGGCCGCCGACCTCGGCGTGCCCCTCCTTGGCCTTCATCCGGCCGGTGAGCGCGAGGAGCAGACAGGTGCGCCCCGAGCCCGACGGCCCCTCGATCGCCACCAGCGAGCCCGGCTCCGCCCGGAAGGACACCTTCCGGAAGGCCCAGCCCCGCGGTCCCTTCAGTCCGAAGCCGTCCGCGACGACGGCGGCGCCGTGCGGCCGTTCCTCGGCTTCCGCGCCCACGGGCCCACCCCCATTCCCCATTTTTGAACTGACCGGTCAGTGCAAAAACTACCCTCGCGCCGCCCCCTTCGCAAAGCCGCGCCGAACCCTTCGCGAAACCGCAGGTCAGCGTGATTGTCAGTGGGGGTGGGCACGATGAACGCATACGGCCACAGCGCCGTCACGCGACGACAGGAGGCTTCGTCATGGCACGTCCATCCGCAGCAGCCGCACCCCGGCGCCACCCCGTCCCCGCGCACTCCGGACCCGCTTCCGACATCCACCCCGTCTCCCGCCGCACCGCCGCCCCGCCCGCCGCCCTCGACCTCCTCGCCAAGTCCCGCGCCGGGCTCGCCGAGGCCGCCGCCCTCGACCGCCCCCACGAGCGGTACGCCACCGCCCACCTCGCCGCCCTGCGCGCCGCAGCGGCCGTGCTCGCCGCCCGGGGCACGCCCGACCCCGTGCCCCGCCGCAAGGAGCGCATACGGACCGCCTGGGAGCTCCTCGCCGAGCTGGCGCCCGAGCTGGCCGAGTGGGGCGCCCACTTCGCCGCCGGGGCGCCGCGCAGGGCCCGCGCCGAGGCGGGCATCACGAGCGCCGTCACCCCCGGGGAGGCCGACGACCTCCTCCGGGACGCCGAGCACTTCTCGCGCCTGGTCGAGCGGCTGCTCGCCCTCCGGCCGGTACTGCCCCGCGGCCCCGGGAGCGACGACGCGGGCGGGTGATCCGAAAGGCGCCACCGAGGCCATAGGGTGGGAGGTCCGTACCCGTCACCGAGGAGTCAACAGCCGTGCCGGACCCTTCCCCCGCCTTCGGTCGAGAGGCGACCTCCCGCCCGTCGCGCGCCTCCCTGCGCACCGCCGTCGTCTGGGACGTCCTCAAGGACGCCCTGGACCGCCGGGTCGAGGCCACCGGGAAGGACGCCCTCGATGTCCTCGACACGGGCGGCGGCTCCGGGAACTTCGCGGTGCCGGTGGCCCGCCTCGGCCACCGGGTCACCGTCGTCGACCCCAGCCCCAACGCGCTCTTCGCGCTGGAGCGCCGGGCCGCCGAGGCCGGCGTCGCCGAGCTCGTCAGCGGAGTCCAGGGGGACGTCCGGGGCCTCTTCGACGTGGTCGGGCGCGAGGGGTACGACGCCGTGCTCTGCCACGGCGTCCTGGAGTACGTGGACGACCCCGCCGAGGGCGTGCGCAACGCCGCCGCCGCGCTCCGGCCCGGCGGCAGCCTCAGCCTGCTCGCGGCCGGGGTCGGCGGCGCCGTCCTGGCCCGCGCCCTCGCCGGCCACTTCACCGAGGCCCGGCACGCCCTCACCGACCCGGCGGGCCGCTGGGGCGCGGGCGACCCCGTGCCCCGGCGCTTCACCGCCGAGCAGCTCGCCGAGCTGGCCGACGGGGCCGGCCTGGAGGTCGGCGCCGTGCACGGCGTCCGGGTCTTCGCCGACCTCGTCCCCGGCGTCCTGGTCGACACCGAGCCGGGCGCGGCCGAGGCCCTCCTCAAGCTGGAGGCGGCCGCCGCCGAGCTGCCCTCCTTCCACGCCGTCGCCACCCAGCTGCACGTCCTCGGCGAGAAGCGGGCCTGACCCGGGAGGCCACCCGTTCGGCGGTTCGGACCGCGGCGCTCCATGGAGTACGCCACAGCACGCCCGGTCCGGGCCCCGGCCCCGTATGATCGGGGGAAACCATCCGGCATGACGGACGGGGCCCCGGGGAACCAACACCTCAGCAACCGATCCGCATGGCGGCCCGGATTGGCTATTCGGCATTGTGGGCGGGTTTCACGGGGGCGATTCCCTGCCTATCCTGAAAGGGCCGCAAACCGGTCGCCCCCGCGGCCGACGACTAGGAGGACTCCGTGCCGCTCTCGGAGCACGAGCAGCGAATGCTCGAGCAGATGGAGCGAGCGCTGTACGCCGAAGATCCCAAGTTCGCGACAGCGCTCGAGGGAAGCGGACTGCGTACGTACACCCGGCGACGGGTTTACCAGGCAGTCGCCGGCTTCCTGGTGGGTATCGCGCTCCTCATGGCCGGAATGGTCGCACAGCAGATCTGGATCAGCGTGGTGGGATTCCTCGTCATGCTGGGCTGCGCGGTCCTGGCGGTCACCGGATGGCGCAAGGCGCCGAAGCCGGGCGAGCAGCAGGTTCCGGGCGGACCGGCGGCCGGCGGCCGTCAGACCCGGCAGCGACGCCCCATGATGAACCGGATCGAAGAGCGGTGGCAGCGCCGCCGCGACGAACAGGGCGGCGGCCACTGACGGCCCCCTGAGCGGAAGCCCCGCACCCCCGGCGACACCGAGCCCCGCAGAGCCGCGCTCCCGAGCGCAGCGGCCCTGCGGGGCTCGTCCGTGCCGGGGCCCGGCGGTGCAGCGGGCCGTGGCGGTACGAGCAGTACGAAAAGGGGGAGGGGCCGGAGTCCGAAAGGACTCCGGCCCCTCCCCCTTTTCCGGTTTTCCGGCTGTCTCAGCCCGCCCCGTGCGGTGCCCGCCGGAAGCGGGCCGTCAGGGCGTCGCGGCGCTCGGACCAGCGGGCCGCCACCGACGCCCAGCGGGCCGAGGCCGCCCAGCGGACCCGGACCGCCGAGCGGGGGGCGAGCAGGGCGCGGAGACGGGTGCGACGGTTCGCGCCCGCGTGGAAGCCCGCCCGGACCCGACCGGCCTCCTCGGCCAGGTCGGCGACCGGCTGCGGCCGGGGCGCGTACAGCACCTCCTCCACCGCCCGTGCCACCCGGTGCACCGCGTCGGCGGACTCGCCCCGCAGTTCGCCCAGGCGCACGATCCGCGCCGCCGCCCCGCGCGGTGTCTGCGACTCGTCCGGCTCGACCCCGTAGTCCCAGGCCGTGTCGTTGATCTCCCGCCAGACCGCGAGCGTCCGTGCCGCCGTCCCCCCGGCGCCCCGCGCCGAGGACCGCCCGGGCCTCCCGTCAGGGGGCGCCGGTCCGGACGGCACGGCCGCCGCCTCCTCCGCGTCCCACGCCCCGGCCGGCCCGAGCCGCCGGGCGCGGGCCCTGCTCCGCCAGAACAGCGGAAGCAGCGGCAGGACCAGGACCAGGGCCACGCCCACGACGACCAGGGCCGTGCCCAGCAGGTCGGGACCGGAGTCGTCCGGGGCCGCCTCGACCGCCGCCTGCTCCGAGCCGCACTCACCGAGCCTGCGCATCTGCGGCGTGCAGCTCTCCGGGGCGCTCGGCGCGGCGGACGGCTGCGCCGAGGCGCTCTGCTGCGGCTGCGCGGGCCCGGTGGCCGAGCCCGACGGTGTGGCCGGCCGGGCGTACGCCGGGGTGGAGCCCCGCGCCGGGGTCGGCTCGAACCGCGTCCAGCCCGCCCCCTCGAAGTACAGCTCCGGCCACGCGTGCGCGTCCCGGATGCCGACCGACACCGAGCCGTCGCTCTGCGGCGTGCCCGGCATGAAGCCCACGGCCACCCGGGCCGGGATGCCGAGCGTGCGGGCCATCGCCGCCATCGAGAAGGAGAAGTGGATGCAGAAGCCCTCCTTGTCCTTCAGGAAGCGGGAGATCGCCTGCACCCCGGTGCCCGACTGCACGTCCACGTCGTAGCGGAAGCCGCCGTCCCGGGCGAACCAGTCCTGGAGCCTCACGGCCCGCTCGTAGTCGTTGCGCGCGCCCCCGGTCACCTTCAGGGCCGTCGCCTTCACGTCGGCCGGCAGGGAAGCGGGCACCTCGGTGTACTCGCGGCGCAGCTTCTCCGGGACGGCCCCGGCGGCGGCCAGCTGCTCCGCCGTCGGCCGCACGTCCAGGCTGGTGACCTGGTAGCGGGCGCCCCGGGTGGTCTGCTTGTCGTCGCCGACCAGCATCCGGCCGGCCGGCTCGTACCGCCAGCGCCCCTCGACGTCGACCCGGGAGGCCGGGAACGGCATCGGCAGCCACTTCTGCTCGTAGTTCTCGGAGGCGACGAAGTTGCCGGTCACCTCGGTGACCCGGACGCCCTGCGCGAGCCCCTCCGGCCACGGCAGCCGCTCCGGCACGTCCTCGATCGGGCGGACCGAGGACTTCCACGAGAGGCCGTCGAACCGGTCGAGCGCGACCAGCCGCAGGTACATGCCGCTGGTGTCGGAGGCGTTGGTCCGGTAGCGCAGCACCTCCCGGTCGTCCTGCTGGCGCAGGTCGTCCTGGAGGGAGACCAGCGGGTTCACGGTGGAGATCGTGCCGCCCTTGCCGGCGCCCCCGGACCCCCCGCCGCCCCCGCCCGCGAGCAGGCCGCCGCTCAGACCGGGCAGCGCGAACGGCACCACCAGCGCGACCCCCAGGGCCACGGCCCCGATCCGGCGCCCGGTGCGGACCGGCGCGAAGTCCTGACCGCCGCTGCCGACGGTGGTGCCGGGCCGCCCGGTGCGCTGGACGCCGCCGAAGACCCGTCCCCACTGCGAGAGCCGGTCCCGGCCCTCGGCGAGGAGCAGCAGCAGATAGCCGGTGCCCGCCAGGAGGAACCAGAGCCACCCCGCGCCGCCGCCGGAGAGGCCGGCCGCCACCGAGTACAGGGCGAGCAGCGGCAGACCGGCCGGGGCCGCCTTGCGGAAGGTGACCGCGAGGGCGTCCACCAGGAGCCCGATCACGACCGTGCCGCCGACCAGCATGAGCCGGATGCCCTCGGTGTCCGGCGCGGGGACCGCGTACCGGCCGACGTCCTCGGCGCCCGCCCGGAACAGCTCGACGGCGTGCGTCACGGCCTCCGGCCCGGGGAAGAGCCGGAGGACCGCCTGCTCGGGGGTGAAGATCGCGGTCAGCGCGAGCAGCGCGACCGCCGTCTGGGCGAGGAGGGGCAGCGGCCGGGCCGACGAGAACCGCCGGACCAGCGTGCCCGCCCCGCTGACCAGGGCGAGCACGAAGGCCGCCGTGAAGATCCAGGTCGCCGGCTTGACCAGCGGGAGCAGGGCTCCGGCCGCCATCAGGGTGGCGGCCCAGGAGGCCGACGTTAGCCGTGCGCGCCCGCTCATGCCCGCCCTCCGTGGGGAGTGTCGGCGCCGGCCTCCGCGTGGACGCCGGCCGCCTGCTGCCACAGGTCGGGGAGCCGCGCCCCGGGCGGCACGGCGATCGCCGTCCAGCCCGCCTCGCGCAGCTGCCGCACCCGGTTCCCGGCCGCCCCGGAGACCGGGCCGCCGTTCAGCCAGGCGCCGGAGTCCAGGACGAAGGCGACGGCCGCGCCGGCGCGCCCCCGGGTCCGGGCGACGAGCGAGGCCTGCTCCTCGTCAAGGTCGCCGAGGAAGGCGACGAGCAGTTCGTCGCCGCCGGCCCGCAGCACGTCGGAGGCGCGCGAGAGACCGGCCCCCTCGGAGTGGTCCACGACCGCGAGGGCGTCCATCATCAGGCCGGCCGAGTCGGCCGGGTCCTGCACCGCGCCGCCGAAGCCCTCGGCGCCCCCCTCGCCGGGGACCGCGCTGCCGGTGTCGGTGAGCAGCCGGACCGTGTAGCCGCGCTCCAGCATGTGAACGAGCGCGGAGGCGGCGCCGGAGACCGCCCACTCGAAGGCGGAGTCGGGACCCGCGCCCCGGTAGCCCACCCCCCGGGTGTCGAGCAGGACGGTGCAGCGGGCCCGCTGCGGCTGCTCCTCGCGGCGGACCATCAGCTCGCCGTAGCGGGCGGTGGAGCGCCAGTGCACCCGGCGCAGGTCGTCGCCGTGGCGGTAGGCGCGGGGGATGACGTCGTCGTCGCCGGCGAGGGCGAGCGTGCGCTGCCGTCCCTCGCCGTACCCGGCGGCCTCGCCGAAGAGCCCGACCGGCGGCAGGGCCTCGGTCCTGGGCACGACGGTGAGGGTGTCGTACGCGCTGAAGGAGCGGGTCAGCTCGCACATCCCGAAGGGGTCGCTCAGCCGCAGCTGGAGCGGTCCGAGCGGGAAGCGGCCGCGCAGGTCCGAGCGGACCCGGTAGGACACCTCGCGCCGCCCGCCCGCCTCGACCCGGTCCAGGACGAAGCGGGGCCGGGACCCCAGCATGTACGGCACGTGGTCCTGGAGCATGAGCAGCCCGGTGGGCAGCTTGGAGACGTTCTCCATCCGCAGCCGGACCCGGGCCTCGGTGCCCGTCTCCACCCGCTGGGGGGTGAGCAGACGCGAGGTCGCGACCCGGTAGCGGGTCCGGTGCAGCACGAGGACGCAGATCAGCGGCAGGACGGCGAGCAGCAGCCCGACGCGCAGCAGATCCGCCTGGCCGAGGACGTACGCGCAGACGGCGGCGGCCACCCCGGCGGCGAGGAAGGACCGGCCGCGCGTGGTGAGGCCGCTCAGGGCGGCCCGCGGCCCGCCCCGGTCGGCGTCGCCCCGCGGCCCGTCCGGCACGGCGGCGCTGCTCATCACAGCCGCCGGGCGCCGGGCTGCTGCTGGCCGTAGAGCGGCCCGGCGGGCGGGGCCGCGGCCGGTACGGGGGTGCGCTGCAGGATGTCGTGGACGACCTGCTCGGCGGTGCGGCGGTTCAGCTGGGCCTGCGCCGTCGGCAGCAGCCGGTGGGCGAGGACGGGCGCGGCGAGCGCCTGGAGGTCGTCGGGCAGCACGTACTCGCGGCCGCTGAGCGCGGCGGAGGCCCGGGCGGCCCGGAGCAGGTGGAGCGTGGCCCGGGGGGAGGCGCCGAGCCGCAGGTCGGGGTGGGTGCGGGTGGCGGCGACGAGGTCGACCGCGTACCGGCGCACGGCGTCGGCGACGTGCACCGCGCGCACCGCCTCGATCAGCTTCAGGACGTCGTGGGCGTGCGCGACCGGCTGGAGGTCGTCCAGCGGGTTGACCGCGCCGTGCACGTCGAGCATCTGGAACTCGGCCTCGGCGCTCGGGTAGCCGATGGAGACCCGGGCCATGAAGCGGTCGCGCTGGGCCTCGGGCAGCGGATAGGTGCCCTCCATCTCGACCGGGTTCTGGGTGGCCACCACCATGAACGGGCCGGGCAGCTCGTACGTCTGCCCGTCGATGGTGACCTGCCGCTCCTCCATGGACTCCAGGAGCGCGGACTGCGTCTTCGGCGAGGCGCGGTTGATCTCGTCGCCGATCACGATCTGGGCGAAGATCGCGCCCGGCTTGAACTCGAACTCCCGGCGCTGCTGGTCGAAGATCGACACGCCCGTGACGTCCGAGGGCAGCAGGTCCGGCGTGAACTGGATGCGGCGCACCGAGCAGTCGATGGACCGGGCCAGGGTCTTGGCCAGCATGGTCTTGCCGACGCCGGGGACGTCCTCGATCAGGAGGTGTCCCTCGGCGAGCAGCACGGTCAGCGAAAGCCGTACGACCTCGGGCTTGCCCTCGATCACACTCTCCACCGACCTGCGGACGCGCTCCGCAGTGGCGGTCAGATCAGTGAGGCTCGCTCGATCGTCATAGGTCGTCACCCGGCCCTCCTCGGCCTTCCGAAACACATGGACACCCGCCCCCGGTGGGATCTTCGTGAGGTGTCCACCCGGGCATTCTTGTTGGCGTGGCCGGGTCGTGTCACTCGGCTGCCGACAAGTACGGAGGAAATGCCGGAGTTTCGACCGCTTGGGCCTGTCCGGCGGATCATGGCCGGGCCCGCGACGCCCGGCACGGCGCCTCGCCGCGTTGCCGAAACGCCCCGACAGCTCCGCTGTCGAGACGCTCCGGCGCCTTGCGAGCCACCGCACCGGACGCCGCGGCCCACCCGACCCTGATCCGCCGGACAGGCCCAAGCCCGGCCGGCCGGGCCCGATCGGTTCAGGCCCGGCCGACCGGGCCCGGTGGGTTCAGGCCCGGCCGGCGGCGGGGGCGTCCGACGGGTCGATCTCGCGCAACAGGCCGGTCGTCACGTCGAAGACGAAGCCACGCACGTCGTCGGTGTGCAGCAGGAAGGGGGAGGTCCGCACCCGCTGCATCGACTGCCGGACGTCCTGGTCCACGTCGCGGAAGGCCTCGACCGCCCAGGCCGGACGCTGGCCGACCTCCATCTCCAGCTCGTGCCGGAACTCCTCGGTGAGCGATTCCAGACCGCAGCCGGTGTGGTGGATCAGGACCACGCTGCGCGTCTTCAGGGCGCGCTGGCTGATGGTGAGGGAGCGGATCACGTCGTCGGTGACCACGCCGCCCGCGTTGCGGATGGTGTGGCAGTCGCCGAGTTCGAGGCCGAGGGCCGCGTGCAGGTCGAGGCGGGCGTCCATGCAGGCGACGACGGCGACGCCCAGCACGGGGCGCGCGTCCATCCCCGGGTCGGTGAAGTCGGAGGCGTAGCGTTCGTTCGCCGCGACGAGGCGGTCGGTGACCGTGGAACCGGTCGGTACGGCTTCGGCGGCGGGGTGCGCGGAGGTCGTCATGGTTCAGACGTTAACGGGCACGGACCTCCCCGGCCCGCTGTGAGAGGGGACAAAGAACGTCAATGAACCTTGTTGTGAGCTAATCCACAGGGGGCGGGAGGCACGCCCCGAACGAGTGAGCCGCCCGGAATGTCCCCCGGGACCGCCGGGGCCGTGCGACGCGCCAGCGGGTTGATTGACCGGCGGGGCCCGTGGACTAAAGTGGCGCGGAGTCCACGGAGACAACGAGCGGTTTCCGCGGTTTCTCCCCCGTGTGCGCGGCGGTACCCACGGCTCGGCCTCCTCCCGCTCGCCGGTCGGCCCGCGCGCCCCTCCGGCGCCGGACGACCGCTTCTCCCCCGGCGAGCGGGCGGGGACCCGGCGGTACGTGCCCCCGTGCCCGACCCGAGAGGGCGCATTGAGCAACGACCGACACGTCCCGGTGATGCTCCAGCGGTGCCTGGACATGTTGGCCCCCGCCCTGGAGCGCCCCGGCGCGGTCGTCGTCGACTGCACCCTGGGGCTCGGCGGCCACAGCGAGGCCCTGCTGAAGAGGTTCCCCGAGGTGCGGCTCGTCGCCCTCGACCGGGACAAGGAGGCCCTGAGGCTCTCCGGCGAACGGCTCGCCCCCTACGGCGAGCGGGCCACCCTCGTCCACGCGGTGTACGACGAACTGCCCGAGGTCCTCGACCGGCTCGGCATCCCGAAGGTGGACGGCGTCCTGTTCGACCTGGGCGTCTCCTCCATGCAGCTGGACGAGGCCGACCGCGGCTTCGCCTACGCCCAGGACGCCCCGCTCGACATGCGCATGGACCAGTCGACCGGCATCGGCGCCGCCGAGGTCCTCAACACCTACCCGCCCGGCGAACTGGTCCGCATCCTGCGCGCGTACGGCGAGGAGAAGCAGGCCAAGCGGATCGTCTCCGCGATCGTGCGCGAGCGCGAGAAGGAGCCGTTCACCACCAGCGCCCGGCTCGTCGAGCTCATCCGCGACGCCCTGCCCCAGGCCGCCAAGCGCACCGGCGGCAACCCGGCCAAGCGCACCTTCCAGGCCCTGCGCATCGAGGTCAACCACGAACTCGACAGCGTCGAGAGGGCGATCCCGGCGGCCGTGAAGGCCCTCACCGTCGGCGGCCGGGTCGCCGTCCTCTCGTACCAGTCCCTGGAGGACCGGATCGTCAAGCAGGTCTTCGCGGCCGGCGCGGCCACCACCGCCCCGCCCGGTCTGCCGGTCGTCCCGGAGAAGTACCAGCCCCGTCTGAAGCTGCTCACCCGCGGCGCCGAACTGCCCACCGAGGAGGAGGTCGCCGAGAACCGGCGCGCCGCCCCGGCCCGGCTGCGGGGCGCCGAGCGCATCCGGGAAGACGTCCTGTGAGCACGGCGAAGGGGCCCCTCAAAGGGCGGGCCGCGCGGCTCGGACGGCTCATGCCGTCGGGGCCCAGCACGGCCGCCCGCACCCCCTTCGTCCTGCTCGTCGTCGTCCTGCTCGGCGGCGGCCTGATCAGCCTGCTCCTGCTGAACTCGGCGCTCAACCAGGGCTCCTTCCAGCTGAACGAGCTGAAGAACAGGACCACCGAACTCACCGACGAGCAGCAGGCGCTCCAGCGGGACGTGGACGACTACGCGGCCCCCGACGCCCTGGAGCGGCGGGCCCGCGAGCTCGGCATGGTCCCGGGCGGCAGCCCCGCCTTCCTCGGCCCGGACGGCAAGGTCCTCGGCCGGCCCTCCGCCGCCCCCTTCCCGACGCCGAGCCCGACGCCGACGGCCTCCGCCACGGACTCCCCGGGGCAGCCGGCGGTCGCGGGCGCACCGGCCGGCGCTCCCGCGACCGCCGGCGCGGAGTCCACCGGCACCGCCGGCGCGGGCCCCACCACAGCCGCCACCGGCCCGGCCCCGACCGCGCCCGCAACCGCTCCCACGACCTCCGGCAGGTGACCGAGCAGTGCCCCCCAAGGAGCCCCCGCGCCGCCGCGTCCCCGGCCCCGCACGGCCCGCCCGCCCCCGGCCCGCCCAGGCGGCCCCCGGCTCCGGCGGCACCCGGGCGCCCCGCCCCGCGCCGCGCCCGGCCGCGCAGCGGACCGCGCCCCGGCCCCCGGCCCGTCGGCCCCGGACCATCAAGCTCGGCAACCCCCGGCCCCGGCTGCGCCTGGTCTCCCTCGGCCTGACCCTCGTCATGCTGGTCTTCGTCGTCCGGCTGCTCCAGGTCCAGGCCGTCGACGCCGACGCGTACGCCGCCAAGGCCGACAAGTACCGCTTCCAGGAGTACACGCTCTCCGCCGAGCGCGGCGAGATCACCGACCGCAACGGCATCGCGCTCGCCACCAGCGTCGACGCGTACGACATCACCGCCGACCCCAAGCTCTTCACCCCGGAGGAGAGCAAGGTCGCGGACGCCCCCGAGCAGGCGGCCGCCCTCCTCGCCCCGATCCTCGGCAAGC
Source organism: Streptomyces bikiniensis (assembly GCF_000716625.1). Taxonomy (NCBI): domain Bacteria; kingdom Bacillati; phylum Actinomycetota; class Actinomycetes; order Kitasatosporales; family Streptomycetaceae; genus Streptomyces; species Streptomyces bikiniensis. The sequence continues at coordinate 152,567 of NZ_JNXJ01000002.1, forward strand.
AGCCCGCCGAGCTGGCGAAGAAGCTCCGCACCCCCAAGTCCCGCTACACCCTCCTCGCCCGCAAGCAGACCCCGCAGGTGTGGAACCAGATCAAGGACCTCAAGAAGGTCTACGGGCAGAAGTCCCAGCCCTCCGCCGGGGGCAACGGGATCAACCTCCTCGGCGGCATCCTCAGCGAGCCCAGCACCAAGCGCGTCTACCCGAACGGCGAACTCGCCGCCGGGATACTGGGCTACGTGAACGCCGAGGGCCGGGGTGCCGGCGGTCTGGAGTCCATGCTCGACAAGGACCTCGCCGGCAAGGACGGCAAGATCCGCTTCACCCAGTCCGGCGGCCGCCAGGTGCCCACCGCCGGCTCCCGGGGCACCCCCGCCGTCCCCGGCGCGAACATCGAGCTGACCATCGACCGGGACATCCAGTGGGCCGCCCAGCAGGCCATCACCGAGCAGGTGAGGAAGTCCAAGGCGGACCGCGGCTACGTCATCGTGCAGGACACCCGCACCGGCGAGGTCCTCGCCATGGCCAACGCCCCCGGCTTCGACCCCAACGACCTCTCCGCCGCCAACGCCGCCGCCATGGGCAACGCCGCCCTCCAGGACGCCTACGAGCCCGGCTCCACCAGCAAGGTCATGTCCATGGCCGCCGTCCTGGAGGAGGGCAAGGCCGCCCCCGGCACCCACGTCACCGTCCCCAACCGGCTCCACCGCGGCGACCGGCTCTTCAAGGACGACGTCGACCACGAGACCTGGTACCTGACCCTCAACGGCGTCCTCGCCAAGTCCAGCAACATCGGCACCATCCTCGCCACCGGCCGGCTCGGCGCCACCCAGGCCGAGTCCAACGAGGTGCTCCACTCCTACCTGCGCAAGTTCGGCATCGGCAGCCCCACCGGCCTCGGCTACCCCGGGGAGACCCCCGGCATCCTCGCCAAGCCGAAGGACTGGTCCACCTCGCAGCAGTACACGATCCCCTTCGGCCAGGGCCTCTCCGTCAACGCCATGCAGGCCGCCTCCGTGTACTCGACCGTCGCCAACGGAGGCGTACGGACCGCCCCCACCCTCGTGCGCGGCACCAGGGGCCCCGACGGGCGCTTCACCCCGGCCCCCCGGCCCGAGGAGTCCCGCGTCGTCAGCGAGAAGACCGCCAAGACCCTCGCCGCCATGATGGAGTCCGTCGTCGACGACGAGGAGGGCACCGGCACCCGCGCCGCGATCCCCGGCTACCGCGTCGCCGGAAAGACCGGCACCGCCAACCGCGTCGACCCCGAACTCGGCCGCTACAAGGGCTACACCGCCTCCTTCGCCGGCTTCGCCCCCGCCGACGCGCCGAGGATCACCGTCTACTGCGCCATCCAGAACCCCACCAAGGGAAGCTACTTCGGCGGCCAGATCTGCGGCCCCATCTACAAGAAGGTCATGGAGTTCGCCCTCAAGACCCTCCACATCGCCCCCACGGGCAGCGCGCCCGCCCGACTGCCGGTCACCTTCGACCCCACCCCGTGACACTCCGGGAGCACCAGTGACAACGATCACCCCCCATTCCGGGAACCGGAAATCGAACTCCGGCGAGGCCCCGGCCTCTTTTGGCCCCCCACAGGGTGGGCCCGGTACGCTCACCGCCGTGCCACACGCTGATCAGTACCGAACCACCCCGCCACGGCCGGAGCGGGTCCGCCCGACACCCCTGGGCGACCTGGCCGCGCACCTGGGGACCGACACCCCGGGGGACGCCGAGGTCTCGGGCATCACCCACGACTCCCGGGCCGTGCGCCCCGGCGACGTGTACGCCGCCCTGCCCGGCGCCCGCCTCCACGGCGCCGACTTCGTCGCCCAGGCCGCCGGACTCGGCGCCGCCGCGATCCTCACCGACCCGGCGGGCGCCGACCGCGCCGCCGCCACCGGCCTGCCGGTCCTGGTCGTCGAGGACCCGCGCGGCCGGATGGGCGAACTCGCCGCCGAGATCTACGGACGGCCCGGCGCCGGCCTCCTGAAGATCGGCATCACCGGCACCTCCGGCAAGACCACCACCGCCTACCTGGTGGAGGGCGGACTGCGCGGCGCCGGACGGCGCACCGGACTCGTCGGCACCGTCGAGATGCGGATCGGCGACGAGCGCGTCAAGTCCGAGCGCACCACCCCCGAGGCCACCGACCTCCAGGCCCTCTTCGCCGTCATGCGCGAACGGGACGTCGAGGCCGTCGCCATGGAGGTCTCCAGCCACGCCCTCGTGCTCGGCCGGGTCGACGGCTGCGTCTTCGACGTCGCCGTCTTCAACAACCTCAGCCCGGAGCACATGGAGTTCCACTCCGACATGGAGGACTACTTCCGGGCCAAGGCCGGGCTCTTCACGCCCGAGCGCAGCCGCCTGGGCGTGGTCAACCTCGACGACGCGTACGGCCGCAGGCTCGTGAAGGAGGCCGGCGTCCCGGTCCTCACCTTCTCCGCCGAGGGCCGCACCGACGCCGACTGGCGCGCCGAGGACCTCGTCCTGGGCTCCCACGACTCGACGTTCACCGCCGTCGGCCCCGGGGGCGAGCGGATCGCCGCCACCGCCCCGCTGCCCGGCCCGTTCAACGTCGCCAACACCCTCGCCGCGATCGCCGTCCTCGCCGCCGCGGGCCTCGACCCGAAGGCCGCCGCCGAGGGCGTCGCCGCCGTCCCCGGCGTCCCCGGCCGCCTGGAGCGCGTCGACGCCGGACAGCCGTACCTCGCGGTCGTCGACTACGCGCACAAGACGGACGCCGTCGAATCGGTCCTGCGCTCCCTGCGCGAGGTCACCGAGGGCCGGCTGCACGTGGTCATCGGCTGCGGCGGCGACCGGGACGTCACCAAACGCGGCCCGATGGGCGCCGCCGCCGCGCGGCTCGCCGACACCGCCGTGCTGACCTCGGACAACCCCCGTTCCGAGGACCCCCTCGCCATCCTCACCGCCATGCTCACCGGCGCCGCCGGGGTCCCGGCGGAGGAGCGCGGCGAGGTCCTCGTCCTCGCCGACCGCGCCGCCGCGATCGCCGCGGCCGTCGCCCGCGCCCGGCCGGGCGACACCGTCCTGGTCGCGGGCAAGGGCCACGAGCAGGGCCAGGAGATCGCCGGGGCCGTCCGCCCCTTCGACGACCGCGAGGTCCTGCGCGCCGCGATCCTCGAACAGAAGGCCCGGACCGCCCCGTCGGGCGGCAGTGCCGAAGCCAGTCACCAGAACAGTCAGGGATGAAGCAGTGATCGCCCTCTCCCTCGCCGAGATCGCCGAAATCGTCGGCGGGCAGGCGCACGACATACCGGACCCGGCCGCCCGGATCACCGGGCCCGTCGTCATCGACTCCCGCGAGGTGCGGGAAGGCAGCCTCTTCGCCGCCTTCGCCGGTGAGCGCGTCGACGGCCACGACTACGCGCGGCGCGCCGTGGAGGCGGGTGCGACGGCCGTGCTCGCCGCCCGCCCCGTCGGCGTGCCCGCGATCGTCGTGGACGACGTCCAGACCGCCCTCGGGGCCCTCGCCCGCGCCGTCGTCGAACGCCTCGGCACCGACGTCGTCGCCCTCACCGGCTCGGCGGGCAAGACCTCCACCAAGGACCTGATCGCCCAGGTCCTGGAGCGGCACGCGCCCACCGTGTGGACGCCCGGATCGCTCAACAACGAGATCGGACTGCCCCTCACGGCGCTCACCGCGACCGAGGAGACCCGGCACCTGGTCCTGGAGATGGGCGCCCGGGGCATCGGCCACATCCGCTACCTCACCACCCTGACCCCGCCCCGCATCGGCCTCGTCCTCAACGTGGGCTCCGCCCACATCGGCGAGTTCGGCGGCCGCGAACAGATCGCCCTGGCGAAGGGCGAGATGGTCGAGTCGCTTCCCGCCGAGGCCGAGGGGGGAGTGGCGGTCCTCAACGCCGACGACCCCCTCGTGCGCGCGATGGCCGACCGCACCAAGGCCCGCGTGACCCTGTTCGGAGAAGCGGACGAAGCGGCCGTACGTGCCGAGAACGTCCACCTCACCGAGACCGGGAGGCCCTCTTTCCGCCTTCACACACCCACCGGGTGCAGCGACGTGACCTTGCGCCTGTACGGTGAGCACCACGTGTCGAACGCGCTCGCCGCGGCCGCCGTCGCGCACGAGCTGGGCATGCCTGTCGAAGAGATCGCCACCGCGCTCTCCGAGGCCGGCTCCCTGTCGCGCTGGCGCATGGAGGTCACCGAGCGTCCGGACGGCGTGACGATCGTCAACGACGCCTACAACGCGAACCCCGAGTCCATGCGGGCCGCCCTGCGCGCGCTCGCGGCCATGGGCCGGGCCGCACAGGCCCGGGGGGCCCGTACGTGGGCGGTGCTCGGCAAGATGGCCGAGCTCGGGGACGCATCGCTCGTCGAGCACGACGCGGTCGGACGGCTCGCCGTCCGGCTCAACGTCAGCAAGCTCGTGGCGGTCGGGGACAGGGAAGCGTCCTGGCTGCAACTGGGCGCATATAACGAGGGTTCGTGGGGTGAGGAGTCGGTGCACGTGTCCGACGCGCAGGCGGCGGTCGACCTGTTGCGCAGTGAGCTGCGCCCGGGGGACGTCGTCCTTGTGAAGGCTTCCAGGTCGGTCGGTCTCGAACAGGTCGCCCTGGCTCTCCTCGACACCGAGGGCGAGGTCACCGGCCGATGAGGCAGATCCTCTTCGCGGGGGCCATCGGGCTCTTCCTGACCCTGATCGGCACCCCGCTGCTCATCAAGCTGCTCGCCCGCAAGGGGTACGGGCAGTTCATCCGGGACGACGGCCCGCGCGGCCACGCCGGGAAGAAGGGCACGCCCACCATGGGCGGCATCTCCTTCATCCTGGCCACGCTCATCGCGTACGCGCTGGCCAAGGTCATCACGGGTGAACCCGTCTCGTACTCCGGCGTGCTCGTCCTCTTCCTGATGGCGGGCATGGGCCTGGTCGGCTTCCTCGACGACTACATCAAGATCGTCAAGCAGCGGTCGCTCGGTCTGCGGGCCAAGGCGAAGATGGCCGGACAGCTGATCGTGGGCATCGCCTTCGCGGTGCTCGCGCTCCAGTTCTCCGACTCGCGCGGACTCACCCCGGCCTCCGAGAAGCTCTCCTTCATCACGGACTTCGGCTGGACCATCGGCCCGGTGCTCTTCGTGGTCTGGGCGCTCTTCATGATCCTGGCCATGTCCAACGGCGTGAACCTGACGGACGGTCTGGACGGCCTGGCCACCGGCGCCTCCGTGATGGTCTTCGGCGCGTACACCTTCATCGGGCTCTGGCAGTTCCAGGAGTCCTGTGCCAACGCGCTGACCCTCACCAACCCCAACGCCTGCTTCGAGGTCCGCGACCCGCTGGACCTCGCGGTCGTGGCCTCCGCCCTCATGGGCGCCTGCTTCGGCTTCCTGTGGTGGAACACCTCGCCCGCCAAGATCTTCATGGGCGACACCGGCTCGCTCGCCCTCGGCGGCGCCCTCGCCGGCCTCGCCATCTGCTCCCGTACGGAGCTCCTCCTCGCGCTGCTCGGCGGCCTGTTCGTGCTGATCACGATGTCCGTGGTCATCCAGGTCGGCTCGTTCAAGCTCACCGGCAGGCGCGTCTTCCGGATGGCCCCCCTCCAGCACCACTTCGAACTCAAGGGGTGGTCCGAGGTCCTGGTCGTCGTCCGGTTCTGGATCATCCAGGGCATGTGCGTGATCGTGGGCCTGGGCCTCTTCTACGCGGGATGGGCAGCGGACAAGTGACAGAGCGGCTCGACTGGAACGGCAAGAACGTCACCGTCGCGGGACTCGGCGTCTCCGGCATCCCGGCCGCCCGCGCCCTCGGCGCCCTCGGCGCCCGCGTGACCGTCGTCAACGACGGCGACGACGAGCGCTCCCGGGCCCAGGCCGCCGCACTGGAGGCCGAGGGGATCACCGTCCGCCTCGGCGACGGCGACACCCTGCCGGCCGGCACCGAGCTGATCGTCACCACCCCCGGCTGGCGCCCCGACAAGCCCCTCTTCGCGGCCGCCGCCGAGGCGGGCGTGGAGGTCTGGGGCGACGTCGAACTGGCCTGGCGGCTCCGGGGCCCCGGAGCCGCCCCCTGGCTCGCCGTCACCGGCACCAACGGCAAGACCACGACCGTGCGGATGCTCGCCTCCATCCTGGAGGCGGCCGGACTGCGCACCGCCGCCGTCGGCAACATCGGCGTCTCGCTCCTCGACGCCGTCCTCGGCGAGCAGGAGTACGACGTGCTCGCCGTCGAGCTCTCCAGCTACCAGCTCCACTGGGCGCCCTCGGTCCGCGTCCACTCGGCCGCCGTCCTCAACCTGGCCCCCGACCACCTCGACTGGCACGGCTCCATGGAGGCGTACGCCGCCGACAAGGGCCGCATCTACGAGGGCAACCGGGTCGCCTGCGTGTACAACACCGCCGACAAGGCCACCGAGGACCTGGTCCGCGAGGCCGACGTCGAGGAGGGCTGCCGCGCGATCGGCTTCACCCTCGGCACCCCCGGCCCCTCCGAACTGGGCGTCGTCGAGGGCCTCCTCGTCGACCGGGCCTTCGCCCCGAACCGGCAGAAGAACGCCCAGGAGCTCGCCGAGGTCTCCGACGTGCAGCCCCCGGCCCCGCACAACGTCGCCAACGCCCTGGCCGCCGCCGCCCTGGCCCGCGCCTTCGGCGTCGACGCCAGGGCCGTACGGGACGGCCTGAAGGCCTTCCGGCCCGACCCGCACCGCATCGAACCGGTCGAGGAGGTCGGGGGAGTCACGTACGTGGACGACTCCAAGGCCACCAACACCCACGCCGCGGAAGCCTCCTTGGCCGCCTACGACCCGATCGTCTGGATCGCCGGCGGCCTCGCCAAGGGCGCGACCTTCGACGAGCTGGTCCAGAAGTCCGCGAAGCGGCTGCGCGGGGCCGTCCTGATCGGCGCCGACCGGGCCCTGATCCGCGAAGCCCTGGCGCGACACGCCCCGGAGGTCCCGGTGGTCGACCTCGACCGGACCGACACTGGGGCGATGTCCGAGGCGGTCCGCGAGGCGGCCCGGCTCGCCCGCCCCGGGGACACGGTCCTGCTCGCCCCGGCCTGCGCCTCGATGGACATGTTCACCAACTACAACACGCGCGGCGAGGCCTTCGCGGACGCGGTCCGCGCCCTCGCCGCCACCGGGGACGCCTGACCCGACCAGTGGGAGGGTCCGGCCGCACCGGACACGACCGGAGGGGACGGCGACCATGCCGAGCAAGACCGCCGGAACGCGCCGGCCCCCCGCCGCACGCGGCGGGGGGCGGACTCCCGCGACCCCGCGGCGGACGCGCGGCGGGGGGCTCCGGGGGCTCCACGAGCGGGCCAGGAAGGCCTGGGACCGCCCTCTCACGGCGTACTACGTGATCATCGGCGCCGGGATGCTCATCACCGCCCTCGGGCTCGTGATGGTCTACTCCGCCTCGATGATCACCGCGCTCCGCTACGAGCTGGTGCCGTCGTACTTCTTCCGGAAGCAGTTCCTCGCCGCGCTCCTGGGCGCCGGGCTGCTCCTGGCCGCCTCCCGGATGCCGGTGAAGCTGCACCGGGCCCTCGCCTACCCGATCCTGGTCGGCGCGGTCTTCCTGATGGTCCTCGTGCAGATCCCCGGGATAGGGCACAACATCGGCGGCAACCAGAACTGGATCTCGCTGGGCGGCCCGTTCATGCTCCAGCCCAGCGAGTTCGGCAAGCTGGCGCTGATCCTGTGGGGGGCCGACCTGCTCGCCCGCAAGCAGGACACGAAGCTGCTCACCCAGTGGAAGCACATGCTGGTGCCGCTGGTCCCGGTGGCCTTCATGCTGCTCGGGCTCATCATGCTCGGCGGGGACATGGGCACCGCGATCGTCCTCACGACGATCCTCTTCGGCCTGCTGTGGACGGCCGGCGCGCCCACCCGGCTCTTCGTCGGGGTGCTCGCGGTGGCCGGCGTCCTCGGGACCCTGCTCATCAGGACCAGCCCGCACCGGATGGACCGCTTCCAGTGCATCGGCGCGTCCGACCCCGGCGGCGAGGGAGCCCCCTGCCTCCAGGCCGCGCACGGAATCTATGCTCTGGCGTCGGGCGGATGGTTCGGATCCGGGCTCGGTGCGAGCGTGGAGAAATGGGGCCAACTGCCCGAGGCGCACACCGACTTCATCTTCGCGGTCGCCGGCGAGGAGCTGGGCCTCGCGGGGACGCTGTCGGTACTCGCCCTGTTCGCGGCTCTAGGCTATGCGGGTATCCGCGTGGCCGGAGGCACGGAGGACCCCTTCGTGAGGTTCGCCGCGGGAGGTGTGACCACCTGGATCACGGCGCAGGCCGTGGTCAACATCGGTGCGGTGCTCGGCCTGCTGCCGATCGCCGGTGTCCCGCTCCCGCTGTTCTCCTACGGAGGGTCGGCCCTGCTGCCGACCATGTTCGCCGTCGGGCTCCTCATCGCCTTCGCGCGACAGGAACCCGCCGCGAAAGCGGCCCTGGCCATGCGCCGCCCCGGCTGGGGCAAGCGGGCCGGGAAGAGATGGAAGTCGATGCGACGGCGCGTCAAGAAGCGCCCGTCCGGAGAGCGGTGAATTTCGGTGCATGTCGTACTCGCCGGCGGGGGGACCGCCGGCCACATCGAGCCCGCGCTCGCCCTCGCGGACGCCCTGCGCAGGCAGGACCCCAGCACGGGGATCACGGCGCTGGGCACGGAGAAGGGCCTGGAGACCCGGCTCGTGCCCGAGCGGGGCTATGAGCTGGCCCTCATCCCCGCCGTACCGCTGCCCCGCAAGCCCACCCCCGAGCTGATCACCGTCCCCGGGCGGCTGCGCGGCACGATCAAGGCGGCCGAGCAGGTCCTGGAGCGCACCAGGGCGGACTGCGTGGTCGGCTTCGGCGGTTACGTGGCGCTGCCCGGCTACCTGGCCGCCAAGCGGCTCGGGGTGCCGATCGTGGTCCACGAGGCCAACGCCCGGCCCGGCCTGGCCAACAAGATCGGTTCGCGGTACGCGGCCGGGGTCGCCGTCGCCACCCCGGACAGCAAGCTCCGTGACGCCCGCTACATCGGCATCCCGCTGCGGCACACCATCGCCACCCTCGACCGGGCCCGGGTGCGCCCCGAGGCGCGCGCCGCGTTCGGGCTCGACCCGAACCTGCCGACGCTGCTCGTCTCGGGCGGCTCACAGGGCGCCCGGCGCCTCAACGAGGTGATCCAGCAGGTCGCCCCGGTGCTCCAGCGCTCCGGCATCCAGATCCTGCACGCGGTCGGCCCGAAGAACGAGGTGCCGCGCGTCGACAACATGCCCGGTATGCCGCCGTACGTACCGGTACCGTACGTGGACCGGATGGATCTCGCGTACGCCGCGGCCGACATGATGCTCTGCCGCGCGGGCGCGATGACCGTCGCCGAGCTCTCCGCCGTCGGACTGCCCGCCGCGTACGTCCCGCTGCCCATCGGCAACGGCGAACAGCGGCTCAACGCCCAGCCGGTGGTCAAGGCCGGCGGCGGACTCCTCGTCGACGACGCGGAGCTGTCGCCGCAGTGGGTGCAGGGCAACGTCCTGCCCGTACTGGCCGATCCGCACCGGCTGTACGAGATGTCCCGCGCCGCCGCCGAGTTCGGCCGCAGGGACGCCGACGACCTGCTCGTCGGCATGGTGTACGAGGCGATCGCCGCCCGCCGCCAGGCGTAGCGCGGCGCTCCGGACGGAAGGCAGGAGGCGCCGGGTGGCAACCGCACCGACGACCGCCGAGAAGAGCGGCGCACGCGGGTCGAGGGGCCCGTCGGACGGTCCGGCCCGGCCGGGTGCCCGGAATCAAAGGTTCCGGGTGCCCGCGTCCCGGCTCCTGCTCTCCGTGCTCGGCCTCGTCGCGGTCGCCGCCGGCGCGGTCTGGGCGCTCTACGGCTCCGACTGGTTCCGTGTGGAACGTGTGAAGACTTCCGGCACCCGGGTCCTGACCCCGGCCGAGGTCGAGAAGGCCGCCGCCGTCCCGCTCGGCACCCCGCTCGCCTCCGTCGACACCGACGCGATCGAGGCCCGGACCCGGCAACTCCTGCCGCGGATCGAGTCGATCGAGGTCGTCCGGTCCTGGCCGCACGGAATCGGACTCGAAGTGACGGAACGGAAACCGGCCCTGCTCATCGAAAAGGGCGGAAAGTTCACCGAAGTGGACACGAACGGCGTGCGGTTCGCCACCGTCGCCACCGCCCCCCGGGGCGTCCCGCTGCTGGTCCTCGACGCCACCGCCTCCCCGAGCCTCCGCCGCTTCGGCGCGGACCGGCTGCTCAAGGAGGCGGTGCGCGTCCGGGGCGAACTCCCGGCGGAGGTCGCCCGGGACACCCGTGTCGTCCGCGTCACCTCGTACGACTCCGTCACACTGGAGCTGACCGGGGGCCGCACCGTCCTCTGGGGCAGCGGCGAACACGGCCCCGTCAAGGCCCGGGTCCTGACCGCCCTCATGAAGGCCACCCCCAAAGCGGGGCACTTCGACGTAAGTGCTCCCACGGCGCCCGCCTCGTCGGGGAGTTGACGCGCATCACCGCTGGCCAGCACCCTGGTTGGCCAGCGCTACGGGTGATCACATAGGGTGAAAAGAAAAACGGGAGGTTCGGCGTGTTCGTTGAACGTGCGCCGCTTGTCGACTTAGTGTCCTGTTCGGAAGAGTCCAGCGAACAGAGACACTGGTAACCCTAAACTTCAACGTTAGGGTTTGGGTCGGCGTTTCGGACCGTCCCAATCGGCATCCGTCGTCACAGCGCGGCCAACCGCGCGGTGGCGACACGTAACTCGAGGCGAGAGGCCTTCGACGTGGCAGCACCGCAGAACTACCTCGCAGTCATCAAGGTCATCGGTGTCGGCGGCGGTGGTGTCAATGCCATCAACCGAATGATCGAGGTCGGTCTCAAGGGCGTCGAGTTCATCGCGATCAACACCGACGCGCAAGCGCTGTTGATGAGCGACGCCGACGTCAAGCTCGACGTCGGCCGTGAACTCACCCGCGGCCTCGGGGCCGGGGCGAACCCGGCCGTCGGTCGCAAGGCGGCAGAGGACCACCGCGAGGAGATCGAGGAGGTCCTCAAGGGGGCCGACATGGTCTTCGTCACCGCCGGCGAGGGCGGCGGCACCGGCACCGGCGGCGCCCCCGTCGTCGCCAACATCGCGCGTTCGCTCGGCGCCCTCACCATCGGCGTGGTCACCCGGCCGTTCACCTTCGAGGGCCGCCGCCGCGCCAACCAGGCGGAGGACGGCATCGCCGAGCTCCGCGAAGAGGTCGACACCCTCATCGTCATCCCCAACGACCGGCTGCTCTCGATCTCGGACCGCCAGGTCTCCGTGCTCGACGCCTTCAAGTCGGCCGACCAGGTCCTCCTGAGCGGTGTCCAGGGCATCACCGACCTCATCACCACCCCGGGTCTGATCAACCTCGACTTCGCCGACGTCAAGTCGGTCATGTCCGAGGCCGGTTCGGCCCTCATGGGCATCGGCTCCGCCCGCGGCGACGACCGCGCGGTGGCCGCCGCGGAGATGGCGATCTCCTCGCCGCTCCTGGAGGCCTCCATCGACGGCGCCCGCGGCGTGCTGCTCTCCATCTCCGGCGGCAGCGACCTCGGTCTCTTCGAGATCAACGAGGCCGCGCAGCTGGTCAGCGAGGCGGCCCACCCCGAGGCCAACATCATCTTCGGCGCCGTCATCGACGACGCCCTCGGCGACGAGGTCCGGGTCACCGTCATCGCGGCCGGCTTCGACGGCGGCCAGCCGCCGGCCCGCCGGGACAACATCATCGGCTCGGTCTCCGCCAAGCGCGAGGAGCCCGCCCCGGCGCCCCGCGCCACCGAGACCTCCCGCCCGCTGGGCGGCCTCGGCACGGTGACCCCCCGCGAGGACCCGGCCCCCGCGCCGGTCGAGCCCCCGGCCCCGGTCGTCAACGAGGCCCCGCTGACCCCGGCCCCGCCGGTGGTCCCCCCGGCCCGTCCGTACGCGGACAGCCAGGCCGAGGAGCTGGACGTCCCGGACTTCCTGAAGTGATAGGACGTCGCTTCGACGCGAACGGCGCGCACTTCGCCTTCACCGACCGGTGGGGCGGGGTGAGCGCCGTTCCGTACGAGGAGCTCAACCTCGGCGGCGCGGTGGGCGACGACCCCGGGGCCGTGCTCGCCAACCGGTCGCTCGCCGCCGGGGCCCTCGGACTCGACCCGGCCCGGGTGGTCTGGATGAACCAGGTGCACGGCGCGGACGTCGCCGAGGTCGAAGGCCCCTGGGGGGACGCGGAGATCCCCTCCGTCGACGCCCTGGCCACCACCCGGCGCGGGCTCGCCCTCGCCGTCCTCACCGCCGACTGCGTCCCGGTCCTGCTCGCCGACCCCGTCGCCGGGGTCGCGGCCGCCGCCCACGCCGGGCGCCCCGGGATGGTCGCCGGGGTCGTCCCGGCCGCCGTGGAGGCCATGACCGGCCTGGGCGCCGACCCCGCCCGGATCGTCGCCCGCACCGGACCGTCCGTCTGCGGACGGTGCTACGAGGTGCCGGAGGCGATGCGCGACGAGGTCGCCGCCGTCGAACCGGCCGCCGCCGCGGAGACCTCCTGGGGGACCCCCGCCGTCGACGTCGCCGCCGGAGTGCGCGCGCAACTCGCCCGGCTCGGGGTCCGGGACGTCGAGGACGCCGGGGTCTGCACCCTGGAGTCCCGCGACCACTACTCGTACCGCCGCGACCGCACCACGGGGCGACTCGCGGGATATGTCTGGCTGGACGCCGAGTCCTCCCGGGGTGCGACCCCCGGATCCCCGGCAGGAAAGAGCTGATGACGGACCGCACGGCGGAACTCGCCGAGAACCTGGCCCGCGTGGAGGCGCGCATCGCCGCCGCCTGCGCCGCCGCGGGACGCGCGCGCGAGGAGGTCACCCTGATCGTGGTGACCAAGACCTACCCCGCGAGCGACGTGAGAATCCTCCACGGCCTGGGCGTCCGGCACGTCGCCGAGAACCGGGACCAGGACGCCGCGCCCAAGGCGGCCGCCTGTGCCGATCTCGACCTCGCCTGGCACTTCGTGGGCCAGTTGCAGACGAACAAGGTCAAGTCGGTGGTCGGTTATGCCGATGTCGTACAGTCCGTCGACCGCCCGAAGCTCGTTTCCTCCCTCTCCGCCGCGGCGGAGAGGGAGGAGCGCGAACTCGGCTGCCTGATCCAGGTCGCGCTCGACGCGGAGTCCGGCGAGCGGGGCGACCGCGGCGGCGTGTCGCCCGACGGGATCGAGGAGTTGGCGGCGGCCGTGGACGCCGCCCCCGGGCTGCGGCTCGACGGCCTGATGACGGTCGCCCCGCTCGCCGGCCCGTACGCCGGGGAGCCCCGCGCGGCCTTCGACCGGTTGATGGATTTGTCGACTGCCCTGCGCGCGACCCGTCCGGCTGCGAACATGGTGTCCGCGGGGATGAGCGGAGACCTCGAAGAGGCCGTCGCCGCCGGGGCGACACACGTACGCGTCGGTACGGCGGTACTCGGTGTCCGCCCGAAGCTCGGGTAACGTCGCGAAGCAAGTCGGACCACAGCAGAAAATATGGTCATTCCGCAGAACGGCGGGACGGCCCGTGGATCGCCGGCACTTGGTGACGAGGCCGATCCACCACAGAGCGGAGGAATCGGAGAATGGCCGGCGCGATGCGCAAGATGGCGGTCTACCTCGGCCTCGTGGAGGACGATGGGTACGACGGCCGGGGCTTCGACCCCGACGACGACTTCGAACCCGAGCTGGAGCCGGAGCCCGAGCGCGACCGGCGTCACGTCCCCCCGCGACAGGTGGAGCACGAGGAACCGGTGCGTGTGGTGAAGCCCCCGGCTCCCCGGGAGCCGGTCGCCCATTCTGTCCCGGTACTCGCCGAAAGCGGACGTCCGGCCCGAATTGCCCCCGTGGCATCCATCACACCCGAACGCCCGAGCCTGGAGAAGAACGCACCGGTGATCATGCCCAAGGTCGTGTCCGAGCGGGAGCCCTACCGCATCACCACGTTGCACCCCCGGACCTACAACGAGGCCCGTACCATCGGGGAACACTTCCGTGAGGGCACCCCGGTGATCATGAACCTCACGGAGATGGACGACACGGACGCGAAGCGACTTGTCGACTTTGCCGCCGGACTCGTCTTCGGGCTCCATGGCAGCATTGAGCGCGTGACGCAGAAGGTGTTCCTGTTGTCGCCTGCTAACGTCGATGTCACGGCGGAGGACAAGGCCCGGATCGCAGAGGGCGGATTCTTCAACCAGAGCTGAGAACACAGGAACCGGACGGACCGGTCGCGAGGGCGGCCGGACGAGCGAGAGCACGCAAGCCAGGGGAGAGGGAAACGCGGGATGGGCGTCGCACTACAGGTGGTCTACATCGTGCTGATGTGCTTCCTCGTCCTCCTGATCGTCCGGCTTGTCATGGACTACGTCTTCCAGTTCGCCCGTTCATGGCAACCCGGTAAGGCGATGGTGGTCGTCCTTGAGGCCACCTACACTGTCACCGATCCACCGCTCAAGCTCCTGCGGCGGCTGATCCCGCCGCTGCGTCTCGGGGGCGTGGCACTCGACCTGTCCTTCTTCGTTCTGATGATCATCGTCTACATCCTGATCTCCATCGTGAGCAGCTTCGCGAGGTGAGTGAGGTGCCCGTGGACGATACGGTCTTGCCGACTGCCGACGACTACGTAGAGGTGAAGAAGAGATGCCGCTGACTCCCGAGGACGTGCGGAACAAGCAGTTCACGACCGTCCGCCTTCGAGAAGGCTATGACGAGGACGAGGTCGATGCCTTCCTCGACGAGGTCGAAGCCGAGCTGACCCGCCTGCTCCGCGAGAACGAGGACCTGCGCGCCAAGCTGGCCGCCGCGACGCGTGCCGCCGCGCAGAACCAGCAGCAGCAGAGCATGCGCAAGCCCCCGGAGCAGCAGGATCGTCCCGTCGGTCCCGGGGCCCCGGTACCCGCCGCCATATCCGGACCGCCGGTCCAGCAGCAGCCGCCGCAGATGGGCCCGCCGCAGCTGCCTTCCGGTGCTCCACAGCTTCCCGCCGGCCCCATGCAGGGCGGCCCCATGCAGGGCGGGCCCATGGGCCCCGGCCCGATGCAGGGCGGCCCCATGCAGGGTGGACCGATGGGTCCCGGCCCGATGCAGGGCGGCCCGATGGGCCACCCGCAGCAGATGCAGCAGCAGCCCGCGCAGGGACCGGGCGGCGACAGCGCCGCGCGCGTCCTCTCGCTGGCCCAGCAGACCGCCGACCAGGCGATCGCGGAGGCCCGTTCCGAGGCCAACAAGATCGTCGGCGAGGCGCGCTCGCGCGCCGAGGGCCTGGAGCGGGACGCCCGCGCCAAGGCCGACGCCCTGGAGCGGGACGCGCAGGAGAAGCACCGCGTCGCGATGGGCTCCCTGGAGTCCGCCCGCGCCACCCTCGAGCGCAAGGTCGAGGACCTGCGGGGCTTCGAGCGCGAGTACCGCACGCGTCTGAAGTCGTACCTGGAGTCGCAGCTGCGCCAGCTGGAGACCCAGGCCGACGACTCGCTCGCCCCGCCGCGCACCCCGGCCGCGGCCTCCCTGCCGCCGGCCCCGTCGATGGCCTCGGCCGGCGCCGGTGCGCCGTCCTACGGCGGCGGCACGATGGGCGGCGGTCCGTCCATGGGCGGTGCCCCGTCCTACGGCGGTGGTCAGCAGCAGATGTCCCCGGCGATGACCCAGCCGATGGCTCCGGTCCGTCCGCAGGCACCGCAGCCGATGCAGCAGGCTCCGGCGCCGATGCGGGGCTTCCTGATCGACGAGGACGACAACTGACGGCGGGCGGTCGCGCGACGAGCGCGTAGCCGTCGGCAGGCTACGAGGGCCGGCTCCCGGGAAACCGGGGGCCGGCCCTTCGTCGTGGGGGCGCACGGGGCGGGTGCGGGTGCGGGTCGGGGGCGGGAGCGCCTGCGGCGGGCCGTTCCCCACCCCGCCCCTTCCCGAAACCGGGGCTCCGCCCCGGGCCCCGGAGGAGGCACGGGCGGAGCCCCGACTCCTGAACGCGGCAGCTTCGCGCCGCGAGGACACCGGGCCCCGGCACGCCGGGCCGGCGGCGGCCAGTGGCCCGTCTCGGCCAGTGGGCCGTGCGGGGCCGTGGCCCGTCTCGGCCAGTGGGCCGTGCGGGGCCGTGGCCCGTCTCGGCCAGTGGGCCGTGCGGGGCCGTGGCCCGTCCCGGCCAGTGGCCCGTCCGGGGCCATGCCCGTCCGGGGCCGTGCCCGTCCCAGGCTGTGCCCGTCTCTGGCCGTGCCGGTCCCAGGCTGTGCCCGTCTCTGGCCGTGCCGGTCCCAGGCTGTTCCCGTCTCTGGCTGTTCCCCGTTCCGGCGGCTTCGTGCCGCCGGGACACCGGGGCCCGGTACGCCGGGCAGCACCCACCCCCGGCGGCTTCGCACCGCCGTCCCGCCCCCGGCGGGGTTTCGGGAAGGGGCGGGGTGGGGGAAAGCGAAAGGCCCGGCCTCCCCGGAGCGGGGGAGCCGGGCCTTCGTCGTGTCGGTTACGCCTTGCGGAGGCGGAACGTCAGGCCGAGGGAGTCGTCCGTGAACGGGGCGCCGTAGCTGTCGTCGGCCTCGCCGTTCGCGTGGTCCGTCGCCAGGACCTCGTCCGCGATGAGGGCCGCGTGGGCCGTCAGGGCGTCCGTGGTCTCCTCGGAGTCCGAGGTCCAGCGCAGGGCGATGCGGTCGGCGACGTCCAGGCCGCTGTTCTTGCGGGCCTCCTGGATCAGCCGGATCGCGTCACGGGCCAGGCCGGCCCGGCGCAGCTCCGGGGTGATCTCCAGGTCCAGGGCGACCGTCGCGCCCGCGTCCGAGGCGACCGACCAGCCCTCGCGGGGGGTCTCCGTGATGATGATCTCCTCGGGGGTGACGGTGATCGTCTCGCCGTTCACCTCCAGGGGCGCCTCGCCGGAGCGCAGCGCCAGGGAGAGGGCCGCCGCGTCGGCCGCCGCCACCGCCTTGGCCACGTCCTGGACGCCCTTGCCGAAGCGCTTGCCCAGGGCCCGGAAGTTCGCCTTGGCCGTCGTGTCGACCAGCGAGCCGCCGACCTCGGAGAGGGAGGCGAGCGAGGAGACGTTCAGCTCCTCCGTGATCTGGGCCTGGAGCTCGGGGGAGAGCGCCGCGAAGCCGTTGGCCGCGACCAGGGCGCGGGAGAGCGGCTGACGGGTCTTCACGCCGGACTCGGCGCGGGTGGCGCGGCCCAGCTCGACCAGGCGCCGGACGAGCAGCATCTGCTCGGAGAGGGCGCCGTCGATCAGGGACGCGTCCGCCTCCGGCCAGGTGGCCAGGTGGACCGACTCCGGGGCGCCCGGGGTCACCGGGACGACCAGGTCCTGCCAGACCCGCTCGGTGATGAACGGGGTCAGCGGGGCCATCAGGCGCGTGACCGTCTCCACGACCTCGTGCAGGGTCCGCAGGGCCGCCTTGTCGCCCTGCCAGAAGCGGCGGCGGGAGCGGCGCACGTACCAGTTGGACAGGTCGTCCACGAACGCCGACAGGAGCTTGCCGGTGCGCTGGGTGTCGTACGACTCCATCGCCTCGGTCGCCTCGGCCACCAGCGTGTTCAGCTCGGAGAGCAGCCACTTGTCGAGGACCGTGCGGTCGGCCGGGGCCGGGTCCGCCGCGCTCGGCGCCCAGCCGGACGTACGGGCGTACAGGGCCTGGAAGGCGACCGTGTTCCAGTACGTCAGGAGGGTCTTGCGGACGACCTCCTGGATCGTGCCGTGGCCCACCCGGCGGGCCGCCCACGGCGAGCCGCCGGCCGCCATGAACCAGCGGACCGCGTCGGCGCCGTGCTGGTCCATCAGCGGGATCGGCTGGAGGATGTTCCCCAGGTGCTTGGACATCTTGCGGCCGTCCTCGGCGAGGATGTGGCCCAGGCAGACCACGTTCTCGTACGACGACCTGTCGAAGACCAGGGTGCCGACCGCCATCAGCGTGTAGAACCAGCCGCGGGTCTGGTCGATCGCCTCGGAGATGAACTGCGCCGGGTAGCGGCTCTCGAACAGCTCCTTGTTCTCGTACGGGTAGCCGTACTGCGCGAACGGCATCGAGCCCGAGTCGTACCAGGCGTCGATGACCTCCGGGACCCGGACGGACTCCAGGGAGCAGCCGTCCTCGGGGCAGGCGAACGTGACCGCGTCGATGTACGGGCGGTGCGGGTCCAGGCCCGACTGGTCGGTGCCGGTCAGCCCGGTCAGCTCCGCGCGCGAGCCCACGCAGGTGAGGTGCCCGTCCTCGCAGCGCCAGATCGGCAGCGGGGTGCCCCAGTAGCGGTTGCGGGAGAGGGCCCAGTCGACGTTGTTGGTCAGCCAGTCGCCGAAGCGCCCGTGCTTGACCGACTCCGGGAACCAGTTGGTCTTCTCGTTCTCCGCGAGCATGCGGTCCTTGACCGCGGTCGTGCGGATGTACCAGGACGGCTGCGCGTAGTAGAGCAGGGCCGTGTGGCAGCGCCAGCAGTGCGGGTAGCTGTGCTCGTACGCGATGTGCTTGAAGAGCAGGCCGCGCGCGTCCAGGTCGGCGGTCAGCTTCTCGTCGGCCTTCTTGAAGAAGACGCCGCCGACCAGCGGCATGTCCTCCTCGAAGGTGCCGTCGGGGCGGACCGGGTTCACGACCGGCAGGCCGTACGCCTTGCAGACCTTGAGGTCGTCCTCGCCGAAGGCGGGGGACTGGTGGACCAGACCCGTGCCGTCCTCGGTCGTCACGTACTCGGCGTTGACGACGTAGTGCGCCGGCTCCGGGAACTCGATCAGCTCGAACGGACGCCGGTACGTCCAGCGCTCCATGTCCTTGCCGGTGAAGGTCTCGCCGGTGGTGACCCAGCCCTCGCCGAGCGCCTTGTCGACCAGCGGCTCGGCGACGACGACCTGCTCGTCGCCGTCGGTGGCGACCACGTAGGTGACCTCGGGGTGGGCGGCGACCGCCGTGTTGGACACCAGGGTCCACGGGGTCGTCGTCCAGACCAGGAGCGCCGCGCGGCCGGCCAGCGGGCCGGAGGTCAGCGGGAAGCGGACGTAGACCGAGGGGTCCACGACCGTCTCGTACCCCTGCGCCAGCTCGTGGTCCGAGAGGCCGGTGCCGCAGCGGGGGCACCAGGGGGCGACCCGGTGGTCCTGGACCAGCAGGTCCTTCTCGAAGATCTGCTTCAGCGACCACCAGACCGACTCGATGTACGAGGGGTCCATGGTCCGGTACGCGTCGTCCAGGTCGACCCAGTAGCCCATCCGGGTCGTCAGCTCGGCGAAGGCGTCGGTGTGGCGGGTCACGGACTCGCGGCACCTGGCGTTGAACTCGGCGATGCCGTAGTCCTCGATGTCCTTCTTGCCGGAGAAGCCGAGCTCCTTCTCGACGGCGAGCTCGACCGGCAGGCCGTGGCAGTCCCAGCCGGCCTTGCGGGCCACGTGGTAGCCGCGCATGGTCCGGAAGCGGGGGAAGACGTCCTTGAAGACGCGGGCCTCGATGTGGTGGGCGCCCGGCATGCCGTTGGCGGTCGGCGGGCCCTCGTAGAACACCCACTCGGGGCGGCCCTCGGACTGCTCCAGGGTCTTCGCGAAGACCTTGTTCTCCTGCCAGAAGTCGAGCACGGCGTGCTCGAGGGCGGGCAGGTCGACCTGGGCGGGCACCTGGCGGTACTGCGGCGCTGTCATGCGGCGGACTCTCCTCCGGACGGACGGTTCTGCTTCCGTCGGAGGGACGAGAGCGCTGCTCCCGCGGTACCACCCTCCTTGGCCCCGGACGCGACCGTCCGAAGCCCCCTCATTGGGGTCGCGACGCCGGGTCTAGTCGCCGCGCCCCTCGGCGCGGCTTTCTTCCGGCGGCTCCGGGGTGATGCTTCACATCGGGCTCGCCCCCGGGCTCTCACCGTCCCCGGGTCGCTCATGGCTGCGTACGACGCTACTCGTCCCCATCCAAGCCTTTCGCTGGGCCCAGTGTACGGCGCCCGGGGAAGGAGGGCGGACCGGTTTTCCATGACCCGAATGGCCACACGGCGGGTGCCGGACCCGGGACAGGGCCATGTGGGGGAGGGGAGGGGCGGATAACCGGCCGGGGAGCCGGGCACAACGGAAGCGGGCCGCCCCGGCGGGGAGCGGGGGCGGGTGGGAACGGCGGCGTGCCCCGTTGCCGCGGGCCCCGGGCCGATTTATCGTCCCAGCACGATTCGCGAGCAAGATCACAAAATGTGAAGGGGCCGCGACATGGTGGCGAAGAAGACCGCCGCGAAGAAGACCACGGCCGGGAAACGGACGGCGGTCGCCGGGCACCCCACGGTCGCGGAGGAACCGGAGGCCCCCGGGAAGAGGGGGACCGGGAAAGCGGGCGCCAAGAAGGCGGTCGCGAAGAAGGTGGCGGCCGCGAAGAAGACGGTCGCGAAGAAGGCCGCGGCGGCCAAGAAGGCCGTCGTGGAGAAGACGGGAGCGGCGGCCCCCGCCGAGGCGGCCTCCGCCGAGGACACCGCCGCCCCGGGTGCGCCCGCCAAGAAGGCCGGGACGAAGAGGGCGGCCGCCGGGAAGGCGTCCGCGCGGAAGCAGACAGGAGCCAGGACGGTGGCAGCGAAGAAGACCGCGGGTGGCGTCACGACCGTCGAGGACGGGGCCGCGGTGCCCCCGGCCCGTACCGGCGAACTCGCGGTCCGTCCGGGCGAGGACCCCTGGACGCCGGAGGAGGTCGCCGAGGCCCGCGACGGGCTCCGGGCGGAGGTGCTGAGGCTCCGCAGCGAGCTGGCCCACTCCCAGGAGGAGCTGACGGGCCTCATGCGGGACTCGGGCGACGGCGCCGGGGACGACCAGGCCGACACCGGCACCAAGAACATCACCCGCGAGCACGAGCTGGCCCTCGCGGCCAACGCCCGGGAGATGCTGGAGCAGACCGAGCACGCCCTGGAGCGGCTCGACGCCGGCACGTACGGCCTGTGCGAGGTGTGCGGCAAGCCGATCGGCAAGGCCCGCATGCAGGCCTTCCCGAGAGCCACCCTCTGCGTCGAGGACAAGCAGCGCCAGGAACGGCGCGGCTGAGGCGGGCCGCCCGCGTGCCGGGCGGCCCCCGGCACGCGGCCCGGACGGGCCGCCGACACGGGTACGGGGCTCCGGCGCCGGCCGGTGGCGATCCGGAGACCGCGGGCGGCCCGCCGGACGGTGTGACCGGCGTTCGAGAGGGCGTGTCGGCAGCCGGGGGCGCAGGTGGGTCCGGAGGCCGCGGGCGGCCCGCCGGGCGGGTGTGCCCGGCGTTCGGGCCGGCGGCCCCGGGGCGGGAGCGGGGTCGGCCGCGGGTGGCCTCCTGGTGGCCCGGGCCGGGGCGGCCGGGGAGCGGGCGGAGCCGTGGTCTCGGATGCCGTTCTCGTACGCCTGTGCCGTACCCTCGGTGCACGGTCAGGCATCGAGGTCGAGGGACTCACTCACGTGGCAGAGGCGGAGCGCATCATCGGTACGCCGGATTCAGAAGGGGCCGACGAGTCGGCCGCCTCCGACGGCACGGAGGCTCCCGTCGAGCGTCCCCGGGGCAGGCGCCGGATCGTCGCCCTGTTCGTGGTGGCCCTCCTGGCCTATCTGCTCGACCTCGGCAGCAAGATCCTCGTGGTCGAGAAGCTGGAGGGCCGCGAGCCGATCCGGGTGATCGGGGACCTGCTCCGCTTCGACGCCATCCGGAACCCGGGCGCCGCCTTCGGCATGGGCGAGGCCTTCACGATCATCTTCACCTGCATCGCCGCCGCCGTGATCGTCGTGATCATCCGGCTCGCCCGGAAGCTCTACAGCCTGCCCTGGGCCATCGCGCTCGGCCTGCTGCTCGGCGGCGCGCTCGGCAACCTCACGGACCGGATCTTCCGCTCGCCGGGCGTCTTCGAGGGCGCGGTGGTCGACTTCATCGCCCCCGCGCACTTCGCCGTCTTCAACCTCGCCGACTCGGCGATCGTCTGCGGCGGCATCCTCATCGTGATCCTGTCGTTCCGGGGCCTGGACCCCGACGGGACCGTCCACAAGGACTGACAAGGCATACTCGACGGGTGAGCACGAGTCCCGAGATCCGCACGCTGCCCGTTCCCGATGGCCTGGAGGGCGAGCGCGTCGACGCCGCCATCGCCCGTATGTTCGGGTTCTCCCGCACGAAGGCGGCCGAGCTGGCCGCCGCAGGGAAGGTCCAGGTCGACGGCTCCGTCGTCGGCAAGTCCGAGCGGGTCAGCGGCGGCGCGTGGCTGGAGGTCGAGATGCCGGGCGCGGCCGCGCCCGTGCAGATCGTCGCGGAGCCCGTCGAGGGCATGGAGATCGTCCACGACGACGACGACATCGTCGTCATCATGAAGCCGATCGGCGTCGCCGCCCACCCCAGCCCCGGCTGGACCGGCACCACCGTCATCGGCGGCCTCGCCGCCGCCGGCTACCGCATCTCCACCTCCGGCGCCGCCGAGCGCCAGGGCATCGTGCACCGCCTCGACGTCGGCACCTCCGGCCTGATGGTGGTCGCCAAGTCCGAGTACGCGTACACCTCGCTCAAGCGCCAGTTCAAGGAGCGCACGGTCGACAAGCGCTACCACGCGCTGGTCCAGGGCCACCCCGACCCGATGAGCGGCACCATCGACGCCCCCATCGGCCGGCACCCGAACCACGACTACAAGTGGGCGGTCACCGCCGACGGCAAGCCCTCCGTCACGCACTACGACCTCATCGAGGCGTACCGCTCGGCCTCGCTGCTCGACATCAAGCTGGAGACGGGCCGCACCCACCAGATCCGGGTGCACATGTCCGCCCACCGCCACCCCTGCGTCGGCGACCTCACCTACGGCGCCGACCCGACCCTCGCCAAGCGCCTCGGCCTGACCCGGCAGTGGCTGCACGCCGTCCGCCTCGGCTTCGAGCACCCCGGCGACGGCTCGTGGGTCGAGTTCGCCAGCACCTACCCCGAGGACCTGCGCAAGGCCCTGGACCGGATCGAGGCGGAGAGCCGGTGACCACCGCGTACGACGTCCGCGAGGCCCTGGGCGACGAGGACCGGGAGGCCTGCTTCGCGGTCCGCCGCGAGGTCTTCGTCGAGGAGCAGGGCGTGCCCCGGGAGCTGGAGTACGACACGTACGACGCGACCGCCGTGCACGTCCTCGCGGTCCGCGCCGACGGCCTCCCGCTCGGCACCGGGCGCCTGCTGCACGGCGCCGACGCGCTGGGCAAGACCGGTGCCGACGCCTCCGTGGGCTCGCTCGGCCGGCTCGCCGTCGCCAAGGCGGCGCGCGGCCTCGGGGTCGGCGCGGCCCTGGTCCGGGGCATCGAGGACGCGGCGCGCGAGCGCGGTCTGACCGCCGTCGACCTGCACGCGCAGACCCATGCCCTCGGCTTCTACGAGCGGCTCGGCTACGAGGCGTACGGCCCCGAGTTCCCGGACGCGGGCATCCCGCACCGGGCCATGCGGAAGGCCCTGTAGGGCCCGTCCGGGACGTCCGCCGCGGCGCCCCGGGGACAACACGTGTGAAAAGAGGCTTACGTGGCAGGCTGAGCCCGTGGATCAATTGGCCCTGCTGTTCCTGCTGCTCCTCGGTGCCCTGCTCACCGTGCCCCTCGGCGAGCGGCTCGGGCTGCCCGCGCCCGTCCTGATGACCCTCGTCGGGATCGTGCTGGCCTTCCTGCCGTTCGTGCCGAACGTCGAGATCCCGCCGGAGTACATCCTCCCCCTGGTGCTGCCGCCCCTCCTCTACGCGGCGGTGCAGCGGACCTCCTGGCGCCAGTTCGCGGCCAACAGACGGCCCATCTTCCTGCTCGCGGTGGCCCTGGTCTTCGTCACCACGGCCGCCGTCGGCGCCGTCGCCAACGCGCTGGTGCCCGGCATCCCGCTGGCCGCCGCGATCGCGCTCGGCGCCCTCGTCGCCCCGCCGGACCCGGTCGCCGCGACCGCCGTCGCGGGCTCGCTCGGGCTGCCCCGCCGGCTCGTGTCGATCCTGGAGGGCGAGGGGCTCTTCAACGACGTCACCGCGATCGTGCTCTACCACGTGGCGATCGCCGCCGCCGTCAGCGGCGCCTTCTCCCTGCCCGCGGCGGCCGGCGCGCTCGTGCTCTCCGCCGTCGTCGCCGTGGTCGTCGGCCTGGGGCTCGGCTGGCTCTCCAACAAGCTCATCGGGTACCTGGGCGACGCCACCCTCCAGACCGGCCTCACCCTCCTCGTCCCCTTCGTGAGCTACGTGCTCGCCGAGGAGCTGCACGGCTCCGGCGTCCTCTCCGTCCTGATCACCGGGCTCTTCCTGGCCGAGCACGCGGCCGACGCCGACGACGTCATGGGCCGGCTCGCCGGGCAGACCTTCTGGGAGATCGTCGACACCCTCGTGACCGGCATCGCCTTCGGCCTCATCGGCCTGGAGGTCGTCCACGTCTTCGGGTACGCGGACGGGCACGTCGTGGAGATGCTCGGCTGGGGCGCGGCCGTGGCCGGGACGGTCGTCGTCGTCCGGCTGCTCTGGCTGCTGCCCGCCACCTGGCTGGCGCAGAAGATGCACACGCTCCGGGACGTGGACGAGGAGATCCCGGTGAGCTGGCGGGAGACCGTCGTCATGTGGTGGGCGGGGATGCGCGGCGTGGCCTCGGTGGCGCTCGCGCTCGCCGTCCCGCTCACCACCGACGACGGCGAACCCTTCCCCGGCCGCGCGGAGATCGTCTTCATCGCCTTCTGCGTGATCCTCACCACCCTCGTCCTCCAGGGGCTCACCCTGCCCGCCCTGGTCCGGCGGCTCGGCGTGAAGGCCGACACGAAGACCGAGCGGGCCCTTGAGCGCGAGCTGGCGATCCGGGCCGCGAAGGCGGCCAAGCGGCGGCTCAAGGAGATCGAGGAGGTCGAGGACCTGCCGGAGGAGGTGCAGGAGCGGCTCCACCGCGGCGCCTTCGACATCGGGGCGCGGATCAGCCCCGACATGGTGGACGACGAGCGGCGGGCCGCCTTCACGGAGCGGGCGGACCGCTTCAGGGCCGTGCAGCGCATCCAGAAGGAGCTGATGTCGGCCGCCCGGCACGAGGTCCTGGCGGCGCGCAGCGAACCGGGCGCCGACCCCGAGGTGGTGGACCGGGTCCTGCGCCAGCTGGACGTGCGCAGCATGCGGTGAACGGGGGCGGCCGACGGTGACGCGCGGCACCGGGCGGCGGACCCGGCTTTCGGGATGGGGCCGCCGCGGGTGGCAGGATGGCGCCCATGGACATCATGCTTTTCCACTCGGTGTACGGACTGCGCCCGGCCGTGGAGGCCGCGGCCGACCGGCTGCGGGAGGCCGGGCACCGGGTGTGGACGCCGGACCTCTTCGACGGCTGGACCACCGATTCGGTCGAGGAGGGCATGGCGAAGCGGGACGAGATCGGCAAGGACGAGCTCCTGAAGCGCGCGATCCTGGCCGCCGCCCCGTACTCGGAGCGCGGCCTCGTCTACGCCGGCCTCTCGCTGGGCGCGTCGGTCGCGCAGACCCTGGCCCTCGGCGACGAGAAGGCGCGCGGCCTGCTGCTCCTGCACGGCACCTCGGACCTCGCGCCGAACGCGTCGGTGGACGAGCTGCCCGTACAGCTGCACGTGGCCGAGCCCGACCCCTTCGAGACGGACGACTGGCTGTCCGCCTGGTACCTGCAGATGGGCCGGGCCGGGGCGGACGTGGAGGTCCACCGCTACCGGGGCGCCGGGCACCTGTACACGGACCCGGAGCTGCCGGACTGGGACGCGGAGGCGGCCGAGCGGACCTGGGCGGTGGCGCTCGCGTTCCTGGAGGAGCTGGCGGACGCGGCGTGACTCCGTCCGGACGCGCGCCGGGGGCGCGGCGGGAGGCTCTTCCCGTCGCGCCCCCGGTGCGTGTACCGAGCCGTCAGCCCGCGCGGTACGCGCTCCAGTGCTGGCTCATCCGGGACACCTGGCCCGCGGTGAACTGGTACATGCAGGAGTCGTACGTGTAGTCCATGAAGTTGTGGATCGGGTCCGCGCCCGCCGTGGTGCAGGTGTCGCGGCCCGTCGGGCACTCGTACGCCGGGCTCGACTCGGCCGGGGTGTCGGCCACGGAGTCGCCGCTGCCGCCGCAGCCGCCCTGGAAGGTGTGGTACAGCCCCATCCAGTGGCCGACCTCGTGCGTACCGGTGTCGCCCTGGTTGTAGTTGGCCGCCGAGCCGCCCGGGAGCGAGGCGTCCAGGACGACGACGCCGTCCATCTTCGGCTGGGACTTGTACGAGGACGGGAAGGTCGCCCAGCCGAGGAGGCCGCCGCTCAGCTTGGCGGTGTAGAAGTTCAGCGCGCCCGCGCCGCCCTTGCGGAGGGTCTGCTTCATCTGCTTCTCGGCGCTGGAGCCGGAGGCGAGGTTGTACCAGCTGGAGTTGTCCGTGTAGTCGGTTCCGGCCAGCGTGAACCGGAAGTTGGTGTTCACGTTGCCGGTGCCCTGACCGCCGTAGGCCGCGTTGAGGACCGCGATCTGGCTGTTGATGGCGGAGGCGGAGAGCTTGCCCGTGTTCCCGGAGTGGATGACGTGGAAGTAGACGGGGACGGTGACCGCGGCGGCGGCCCGGCCCGAGGCGGCGGCCCGGGCGGCGCCGGCGGTCGCGGCCGGGGAGAGCGACGCCAGTCTCTTCCGGAGGTCCGCGTCCATCGCCTTGGCCTGGGCGGCCGAGACCTCGTTGGGCTCGGCGGCGTGGTGGTCGGCGCCGCGTGCCTTGCGGGCGCCGGAGAGGGCACCGGAGTGGGCACCGTCCTCGCACTCCTCGGCGGAGGCGGAGAGGGAGGCGGCGGCGCGGTCGGCGGTGGAGGCGCCGGTGGCGACGGGGGCCGAGAGCGGGGCAAGGGCCAGGGTTCCGGCCATGGCGGCGGTACCGATGACACGACGTGACATACGCGGGGATATACGGGCAAGAGCACGCATGGTGACTCCTCGTGGGGGGTGCGCGGAGGAACTTCCTCCGCCACGCCGGGGAGATTACGCGTCCATGTCAGCCTCCATTGAGCAGTGATCAAGCCCAATCATCCGTGGGGCAATTCGGTGCAACGGGAAGAAAATCTTCCGCGTCTTCCGGAGTTTGAGACGCCGACGTAATGGATCGGAGGACGGAGGCGGGTGGTGTGTCCGGATTCGATCGCCGGAATCAGCCACCCGCCGTAGCCGTGTGATCTCCCGTTAACAGAGGAGATCTTGGCTGAAAATAACCCCCCAGGAGTGGTCAGAGGACCGGCTGGTCCACCCGCTCGACGCGCTGCGTTCCGCTCCGCGTCCGGTACGAGCGCGCCCAGGCCGCCGTCGCGTCCGGGTCCGCCTTGTCGGAGACCGTGTAGTAGTCCATCTGCGAACGGGCGGCGGTCACATCGAGGACGCCGTAGCCGTGGTGGTCCATGTCCACCCACTTCACGTGGCGGTTGGCGGCCTTCACCGCGGTCGCCGCCACCGCCGAGAGCGTCCCCGGCGCCACGTGCAGCAGGTCGTCCAGGTTGTCCGAGGTCACCGAGGTGACCACGAACTCGGTCGCCGCCGAGGCCGAGAGCGGATACGTCGCGGCCTTCACCGGCACGTCGTTGGCCCAGGCCATGTGGATGTCACCGGTCAGGAAGACCGTGCTCCGGACACCCCGCGAGGTCAGGTGCGCGAGCAGTTCCTTCCGGTCGTCCGTGTACCCGTCCCACTGGTCGGCGTTGACCGCGAGCCCTTCCCCGGGCAGCCCCATCAACTCCGCGAGCGGCGCCAGGAGGTGGGCGGGCAGGGCACCGAAGGCGACCGGCGAGATCATCACCGAGGTGCCGACCAGCTGCCAGGTCGCGTCCGAACCGGCCAGGCCCGCCTTGAGCCAGTCCAGCTGGGCGCGGCCCGTGATGCTCCGCTCCGGGTCGTCCACCGCGCCGCTGCCCGCCTTCGCCTGCGCCGAGCGGAACGACCGCAGGTCGAGCAGGTGCAGATCGGCCAGCCTGCCGAAGCGCAGGCGCCGGAAGACCGTGCCCTCGGTGGAGGCCCGGACCGGCATCCACTCGAAGTACGCCTGCTTGGCGGCCGCGACCCGGGCCGCCCACGCGCCCTCGGCGCCGGGGGTGTGGTTCTCGGCCCCGCCCGTCCACGCGTCGTTGGCGAACTCGTGGTCGTCCCAGATGGCGATCACCGGGTGCGCCGCGTGCAGGGCCCGCAGGTCGGGGTCCGTCTTGTACGTCCCGTGCCGGGCGCGGTAGTCGGCGAGCGAGACGGTCTCGTGGCGCGGCTCGTGGGCCCGGACGGTGTACTTCGCGTCGGGGTAGACGCCGCTGGCGTACTCGTAGAGGTAGTCGCCGAGGTGGAGCACCGCGTCCAGGTCGGCGCGGGCGGCGAGGTGGCGGTACGCGGAGAAGTGCCCGGCCTCCCAGTTCGCGCAGGAGACCACGCCGAAGCGCACGCCGGGCGCGGCCTCGTCGGCGGCCGGGGCGGTACGGGTCCGGGCGGGCGGCGAGACCGTGCCGTCCACGGTGAAGCGGAACCAGTAGGCGGTGGCCGGACGCAGACCCCGGACGTCCGCCTTCACGGTGTGGTCGGCGGCGGCGCTCGCCGTGGTCGTGCCGGAGGCGACGACCCGGGCGAAGGCGCGGTCCTCCGCGACCTCCCAGCCGACCCGGACGTCGGGGCCGAGTCCGGAGCCGGGCACGGCCTCGGGGACGGGGGTGACGCGCGTCCAGAGCAGGACGCCGTCGGGCAGCGGGTCGCCGGAGGCGACGCCGTGGAGGAAGGCGGGCGCCCCGGTCCCCGCGAGGGCGGGGGAGGCGGCGCCCAGGAGCGCGGGCGCGGCGACGGCGGTGGCGGCGGCGGCCTTCACGACCGTGCGGCGGGTGGGGGCGGGAGATATGAAACGACTGGTCACGGGCAGTCAGATTACTGACGGGTATGCCCAGGGGGCAGGCGAAATCCGGAAGTTCGCCGGCCGGTCGCCGCCCGGTGGCCCGGACGCCACCCCTGGACGCACCTCGGTCGCGGAAGCACCTCGGCTCCGGAGGCATCCCGGCCGCGAAGGCACCTCGACTCCGGAGGCACCTCGGCCCCGGACCGGGTGGGTCCGGGGCCGAAAGGGGTTCGGCGGGGTCGGCGGTGGGCGTCAGCCCTTGAGGGCCGCCGTGATCGCCGTGGTGAACTGCTCCGCGGTCATCGGCGGGTTGTCGGTGCCCTGGACCGTCACGGGCTTGCCGTCCATCTTCAGCGTCGGGGTACCCTTCACCCCGCTGTCGTCGAAGGCCTTGGACATCTTCATCGCCCACGCGTCGAAGGTGCCCTCCTCGACGTTCTTCTTGAACGCGGCGTTGCCCTTGAGCGCCGGCACCGACTCCGCGACCTCCAGGAGGTAGGAGTCCTTGGCGAACTTGTCGTCGTTCTCCTCCGGGTGGAACTTCGCCGAGTAGAGCGCGGCCTTGTACTTCAGGAAGGCCTCCGGGCTCACGTCCAGGGCCGCGCCGAGCGCCGAGAGGGCGTTCTTCGAGCCCTCGCCCGGCACGGCGTTGTCGATGAAGGTCGCGCCGACGTACCGGATCTTGTACTTGCCGGCCTCGACGTCCTTCTCGATCGTGGAGCCCACGGACTGCTCGAAGGTCGCGCAGACCGGGCAGCGCGAGTCCTCGTACAGCTCCAGGGTCTTCTTCGCGGACGCCTCGCCGACGACGACCGTCGTGCCGTTCGCGCCCGAGGTGTTCTTCGGGGCCGTGACGGTCGTCGCCTCGGCCGCCGCCTCCCACTGGGAGGGCTTGTTGGCCTGCACCACCGCGTAGCCGACGCCGCCGGCGAGGGCCAGGACGGCGACGGCCGAGCCGGCCACGACGAGCTGCCGGCGCGCCCGGTCCTTCTTCGCCTGGCGCTCGCGCTCCTGGCGCAGCCGCTCGCGGGCGGCCGCCTTGTTGGCCTGGTTGTTGCGTGCACTCATGATCTTTTCTCCGTGGGGATCCGCCGGGCGCGAAGGGCCCGGGAAAGAAAAAGGGGGGAGGGGGGACCGCGGGGCCCGCTCAGACGAGAGCGAGGCCCGGACGCGGCGGCCCCCGCCGCCCCACGGAGTGCACGAGGAGCCGGGTGCGCGAGGACCGGAGCGGGCCCCCGGGACGCCCGGTGCGCCGGGGCGCCGGACCACCCGTACGGAAGAAGGCCGCCACGAGCAGCAGCGGCCGGAACGCGAAGGCCTCCACCGCGCGGACCAGCCGGACGAGGGCCCGCTCCCCGCCGCGCAGCCAGCACGCCGCCGAGAACCCGACGCCCACGTGGGCCAGGAGCAGCAGCCACGGCAGCGCCGGGTCGGGGGAGGAGAGGAGCGCGGTCGCGTGCCCGCCCTCCGGGGCCGCCACACCGGGCAGCGGGGCCCCGACGGGGCCGCCGCAGAAGACCTCCACGCCCACCGCGCGCAGCGATCCGGAGACCGGGCCGCCGGCGGGGCCGTAGCAGACCGTCTGACCGCTGGTGAAGAGGGTGTCGGCCGCCAGCTCCAGCGGGACGAGGAGCCCGGCGATCGGACCGAGGCCGCGCTCGCGGCCGGCCAGCGCGTACGCCACGGCGAAGACGCCGGCGGCGACCGGGACGACCGTCCCTACCGGAAGCGGCACGCCCGAGAGCAGCACGTGGGACGCCACGGACAGCGTCACGACCAGTGCCGTGAAGAACGCCGCCCGCAGCGCCCTCAGCTGCGTCCCTGCCGTGTCCATCGTCCAGGAGTGTGCCACGCGGGCGCGTAAGGGGTCACTAAAGGGAAACTGTGGACGTCTCCCCGGGGCCCCGGAGCCCCGGGATCCGGCCGTTGCGGAAGAGGTCCACGAAGATCTGGTGGTCCGCCCGGGCACGGGCCCCGTAGGCGTGCGCGAAGTCCACGAGCAGCTCCGCGAAGCCCTCCCCGTCGTCGCCGATCGCCGCGTCGATGGCCCGCTCCGTCGAGAACGGCACGAGCGAGTGGCCGCTGGAGTCGTCCGCCGCCGCGTGCATGGTGGCCGTCGCCCGGCCCAGGTCCGCCACGGTCGCCGCGATCTCGGCCGGGTCGTCGATGTCCGACCAGTCCAGGTCCACCGCGTACGGCGAGACCTCCGCCACCAGCTGCCCGGCGCCGCCCAGCTCCGTCCATCCCAGCCAGGGGTCCGCGTGCGCCTGGAGCGCCCGCTGCGAGATCACGGTCCGGTGCCCCTCGTGCCGGAAGTAGTCCCGCACCGCCGGGTCCGTCACGTGCCGGGAGACCGCCGGGGTCTGCGCCTGCTTGAGGTAGATCACGACGTCGTTCTCCAGGGCGTCGCTGTTGCCCTCCAGGAGGATGTTGTACGAGGGGAGGCCGGCCGAGCCGATGCCGATCCCGCGCCGCCCGACCACGTCCTTCACCCGGTACGAGTCGGGGCGGGCCAGGCTGGACTCCGGCAGGGTCTCCAGATAGCCCTCGAAGGCCGTCAGGACCTCGCGGCGGGTGTCCGCGTCCAGCGCGAGCGCGCCGCCGCCCGCCGAGAAGCGGCGCTCGAAGTCCCGGATCTCGGTCATCGAGTCGAGCAGCCCGAAGCGGGTCAGCGACCGGGCCCGGCGCAGGGCGCCGAGCAGCGGCCCGGCGGCGGTCCCCAGGGTGAAGCCGGGCGCCTCGTCGTCCTCGGCGCCGGTCGCCAGGGCGTGGATCCGCTCCCGGTAGGCGGCGGCGCAGATCCGCACCAGCTCGGTGATCTGCCGGTCGCTGAGCGCCTTGGCGTAGCCGATCAGGGCGAGCGAGGCCGCGAGCCGCTTCAGGTCCCAGGTGAACGGGCCCACGTAGGCCTCGTCGAAGTCGTTGACGTTGAAGACCAGGCGCCCGTTGGCGTCCATGTACGTGCCGAAGTTCTCGGCGTGCAGGTCGCCGTGGATCCAGACCCGGCTGGTGCGCCCGTCCAGGTACGGCCCGCCGTCCGCCTCCCGCTCCAGGTCGGAGTAGAACAGGCAGGCGGTGCCCCGGTAGAAGGCGAAGGCGGATCCGGCCATCTTGCGGAACTTGACCCGGAAGGCGGCCGGGTCGGCGGCGAGCAGCTCCCCGAAGGCGGTGTCGAAGACGGCGAGGACGTGCTCGCCGCGCTCGGCGGCGGTGGGCTGGGGGACCGACATCGGGATGCCTCCTGGTACGGGACGTGCACGCAGAGTGTTCACGACAAAAGGGACAGGTATTCCCCATCCCCCAACGCGCGACCCTAGCCCCCGGGTGCCCCGTCCGACCCTCCCGCCCGACTAGACTCCGACACCGTCCCCCGCAGCCTGCCCCTCGTCGTTCCCGGAGGCCTTCCGCCGTGACCAAGCCGCCCTTCACGCACCTCCACGTCCACACCCAGTACTCGCTGCTGGACGGTGCCGCGCGGCTCAAGGACATGTTCAACGCGTGCAACGAGATGGGCATGACGCACATCGCCATGTCCGACCACGGCAACCTGCACGGCGCGTACGACTTCTTCCACTCGGCCAAGAAGGCCGGGGTCACGCCGATCATCGGCATCGAGGCGTACGTCGCCCCCGAGTCCCGGCGGAACAAGCGGAAGATCCAGTGGGGCCAGCCGCACCAGAAGCGGGACGACGTCTCGGGCTCCGGCGGCTACACCCACAAGACGATCTGGGCGGCGAACGCCACCGGACTCCACAACCTCTTCCGGCTCTCCTCCGACGCCTATGCCGAGGGCTGGCTCCAGAAGTGGCCCCGGATGGACAAGGAGACCATCTCCCAGTGGTCCGAGGGCCTGATCGCCTCCACCGGCTGCCCCTCCGGCGAGCTCCAGACCCGACTGCGCCTCGGCCAGTTCGACGAGGCCCTGAAGTCCGCCTCCGAGTACCAGGACATCTTCGGCAAGGACCGGTACTTCCTGGAGCTGATGGACCACGGCATCGAGATCGAGCACCGGGTCCGCGACGGCCTCCTGGAGATCGGGAAGAAGCTCGGCATCCCGCCGCTGGTCACCAACGACTCGCACTACACCTACGCGCACGAGGCGACCGCCCACGACGCCCTGCTCTGCATCCAGACCGGCAAGAACCTCTCCGACCCGGACCGCTTCAAGTTCGACGGCACCGGCTACTACCTGAAGTCCACGGACGAGATGTACGCCGTCGACTCCTCGGACGCCTGGCAGGAGGGCTGCCGCAACACCCTCCTGGTCGCCGAGCAGGTCGACACCACCGGCATGTTCGAGGCCAAGAACCTCATGCCGAAGTTCGACATCCCCGAGGGCTACACCGAGGTCACCTGGTTCCGCGAGGAGACCATGCGCGGCATGCACCGCCGGTTCCCGAACGGGATTCCCGAGGACCGCATGAAGCAGGTCGAGTACGAGATGGACACGATCATCTCGATGGGCTTCCCCGGCTACTTCCTCGTCGTCGCCGACTTCATCATGTGGGCGAAGAAGCAGGGCATCGCCGTGGGCCCCGGCCGGGGCTCCGCGGCCGGCTCGATCGTCGCGTACGCCATGGGCATCACCGACCTCGACCCCATCCCGCACGGCCTGATCTTCGAGCGCTTCCTCAACCCCGAGCGCATCTCCATGCCCGACGTCGACATCGACTTCGACGAGCGCCGGCGCGTCGAGGTCATCCGGTACGTCACGGAGAAGTACGGCTCCGACAAGGTGGCCATGATCGGCACCTACGGCAAGATCAAGGCCAAGAACGCCATCAAGGACTCCGCGCGCGTCCTCGGCTACCCGTACGCCATGGGCGACCGGCTCACCAAGGCCATGCCCGCCGACGTCCTCGGCAAGGGCATCGACCTCGACGGCATCACCAACCCCTCCCACCCGCGCTACAGCGAGGCGGGCGAGATCCGGGCGATGTACGAGAACGAGCCCGACGTGAAGAAGGTCATCGACACCGCCCGGGGCGTCGAGGGCCTGGTCCGGCAGATGGGCGTGCACGCCGCCGGCGTGATCATGTCCAGCGAGCCGATCGTCGACCACGCCCCGATCTGGGTGCGGCACACCGACGGCGTCACCATCACGCAGTGGGACTACCCGCAGTGCGAGTCGCTCGGCCTCCTGAAGATGGACTTCCTGGGCCTGCGCAACCTCACCATCATGGACGACGCCGTCAAGATGGTGAAGGCGAACAAGGGGATCGACCTCGACCTGCTCGCCCTGCCGCTCGACGACCCGAAGACCTTCGAACTGCTCCAGCGCGGCGACACCCTCGGCGTCTTCCAGTTCGACGGCGGCCCCATGCGCTCGCTGCTCCGGCTGATGAAGCCCGACAACTTCGAAGACATCTCCGCCGTGTCCGCCCTGTACCGGCCGGGCCCGATGGGCATGAACTCGCACACGAACTACGCCCTGCGCAAGAACAAGCAGCAGGAGATCACCCCGATCCACCCCGAGCTGGAGAAGCCGCTCGAAGAGGTGCTCGCGGTCACCTACGGCCTCATCGTCTACCAGGAGCAGGTCCAGAAGGCCGCCCAGATCATCGCCGGGTACTCGCTCGGCGAGGCCGACATCCTCCGCCGCGTCATGGGCAAGAAGAAGCCCGAGGAGCTGGCGAAGAACTTCACCATCTTCCAGGCCGGCGCCCGGAAGAACGGCTACAGCGACGAGGCCATCCAGGCCCTCTGGGACGTCCTGGTCCCCTTCGCCGGCTACGCCTTCAACAAGGCGCACTCCGCCGCGTACGGCCTGGTGTCCTACTGGACCGCCTACCTCAAGGCCAACCACCCGGCCGAGTACATGGCGGGGCTGCTCACCTCGGTCAAGGACGACAAGGACAAGTCCGCGGTCTACCTCAACGAGTGCCGCCGCATGGGCATCAAGGTCCTGCCGCCCAACGTCAACGAGTCCCAGTCGAACTTCGCCGCCCAGGGCGACGACGTGATCCTCTTCGGCCTCTCCGCCATCCGCAACGTCGGCACCAACGTCGTCGAGTCGATCATCAAGACCCGCAAGTCCAAGGGGAAGTACTCCTCCTTCCCCGACTTCCTCGACAAGGTCGAGGCCGTCGTCTGCAACAAGCGGACCGTCGAGTCGCTGATCAAGGCCGGCGCCTTCGACGAGATGGGCCACACCCGCAAGGGCCTGGTCGCCCACCACGAACCCATGATCGACAACGTGGTCGCGGTCAAGCGCAAGGAGGCCGAGGGGCAGTTCGACCTCTTCGGCGGCATGGGCGAGGAGACCAGCGACGAACCCGGCTTCGGCCTGGACGTGGAGTTCTCCGACGTCGAGTGGGAGAAGTCCTACCTGCTCGCCCAGGAGCGCGAGATGCTCGGCCTCTACGTCTCCGACCACCCGCTCTTCGGCATCGAGCACGTCCTCTCCGACAAGACGGACGCGGCGATCTCCCAGCTCACCGGCGGCGAGCACGGCGACGGCGCGGTCGTCACCATCGGCGGCATCATCTCCGGCCTCCAGCGCAAGATGACCAAGCAGGGCAACGCCTGGGCCATCGCCACCGTCGAGGACCTGGCCGGCTCCATCGAGTGCATGTTCTTCCCGGCCACCTACCAGCTGGTCTCCACCCAGCTCGTCGAGGACACGGTCGTCTTCGTCAAGGGCCGGCTCGACAAGCGCGAGGACGTGCCCCGGCTCGTCGCCATGGAACTCCAGGTCCCCGACCTGTCGAACGCCGGGACCAACGCGCCGGTGATCCTCACCATCCCCACGGTCAAGGTCACCCCGCCGATGGTCAGCAGGCTCGGCGAGATCCTCAAGCACCACAAGGGCAACACCGAGGTGCGGATCAGGCTCCAGGGCCCGCGCAAGACCACCGTGCTGCGGCTCGACCGGCACCGGGTGACGGCGGACCCGGCGCTCTTCGGCGACCTGAAGGTGCTGCTCGGCCCGTCCTGCCTGGCCGGCTGACCTCCCGTCGATCATGCGCAAGGGGCGCGCCCGTCGTCACGGGCGCGCCCCTTTGCCGTACGCGAAAGCCGTCAGTTGTGGCCGAAGCGCTTCTGGCGACCCTTGCGGGCGACGTCGCTCGGGAGGACCTGAGACGCGCGCTGCGCGGCCTCGGACTCCATCGCCGACTGCTGCGCCTGCTGGGCGCCGCGCTCGGCCGGGGACTGCTGCTTCTGACCGCGGTTCTGGTTCCGGTTCTTGGCCATGGTGATGCCTCCTCAAGGGAATTAGGGGCCAGGGCCGCTGTCAGACTCACATACGGTGTGAAACGCCGCATTTTGGATCATTACGGAGGGTCAACACCCCGCCGAGCAGCACATCCGCCACGCCGATGATCCAGTTCCGACCGTCAAGCCACCGGCGGTCGGGCAGACTCGAAGGAAACCCGGAGCAACTTCCGATCCCGAGTCCGACCCCCAGGTCCGAAAGAGGGTGGAACACGTGGACCGCTGCGTCGTCCTGGTGGACGCCGGCTACCTGCTGGGCGCCGCCGCCAGCCTCCTCGCCGGGGAACCGGCCCGTTCCCGGATCACGGTCGACCACGCCGCGCTGATCCAGCAGCTCCGCCAGCGGGCCGAGGCCGAGACCGCGCTGCCCCTCCTGCGCATCTACTGGTTCGACGGCGCTCCCGACCGGGTGCCCCAGCCCGAGCACCGCAGACTGCGCGTGATGCCCCGGGTCACCGTCCGGCTCGGCGCCCTGACCAGGAGCGACGGACGCTGGGCGCAGAAGGGCGTCGACGCGGCCATGCACACCGAGCTGACCGAACTCGCCCGGAACAGGGCCTGCACCGACATCGTGCTCGTCACCGGCGACGGCGACCTGCTGCCCGGCCTCATGTCCGCCAAGGAGCACGGCGTCGCCGTCCACCTCTGGGCCGTCCAGGCCGCCGACGGCGACTACAACCAGTCCGAGGACCTCGTCGCCGAGGCCGACGAGCGGCGGGTCCTCGACCGGGCCTGGATCACCCGCGCCGTCCGCGCCAAGGACCTCACCGGGCTCTGCGCGCCCCCGCCCGCCCCGCGCCCCGAGATCGCCGCCATCCTCTCCGCGCCGCTCCCCGAGGCCGCCCTCGCCGCCTCCGCCGAGCGGGCGGCGGAGGCCGCCGCGCGGGCGTCCGTACGGAACGGGAGCACGGCCCCGGCCGAGGTGAACGGCTCCCCGGCCTCCTCCGGCGCCCCCGACGGCCACGGCCACAGCCACGATCACGGCCACGGCCACGATCACGGCCACGGCCACGACCGCGCCGGGGAGAACGGGCGCGCCCCGGCCCCGGGCAGGGGCGTCCCCACCCCCAAGGACCTCGCGGGGCTGCG
This sequence comes from Streptomyces bikiniensis, assembly GCF_000716625.1. Classification (NCBI taxonomy): domain Bacteria; kingdom Bacillati; phylum Actinomycetota; class Actinomycetes; order Kitasatosporales; family Streptomycetaceae; genus Streptomyces; species Streptomyces bikiniensis. The sequence continues at coordinate 189,580 of NZ_JNXJ01000002.1, forward strand.
CGCCCCCGCCGTCAACGGCTCCCACGGCCCCTCCGCCGTACAGAGCGCGAGCGCCCTTCGCTGGTCCTCCGACCGGGGCTGGGTCGATCGTCCCGCCCCCCTCGGCGAACCGGCCGAGACCGCCTCCCTGCCCACCCTCGCCACCCTCACCAGCGCCGAGCAGCGCTGGGCCGACCGCGAGGAGGACATCACCACCGTCGGCGGCGACCCCTTCGAGGTCGGGCAGGTGTTCGCCCGCCGCTGGATGGAACGCCTCCCGGAGCAGAGCCACGTCCAGAAGCTCTCCGCCCTCTACCCCCGCATCCCGCACCGCATCGACGGCGAACTCCTCCGCTACGCCGCCCGCTTCGGGCTCCTCGCCCACAAGGACGACCAGATCGACGAGCACGACCGGTACGCGATCCGGGCCGGTTTCTGGCGCGAGATCGACGTCCGCGCCGCCGCCGAACACGCCCCCGCGCCCGGAGCCGGCCCGGCGACCCCGTAGGCTCTTCCTCCGTGAGTACGGTGTGCGCGGTGCGGGATCTGGTCAAGACGTACCCCGCCACGCGCGGCAGGCGCGGTGCGCCGGGGACCCCCGAGGTGCGGGCCACCGACGGGATCACCCTCGACGTGCGCGGCGGGGAGATCTTCGGACTGCTCGGACCCAACGGGGCGGGCAAGTCCACCCTCGTCCGCCAGGTCACCGGACTCATGCGGCCCGACTCCGGCTCCGTCGAACTCCTCGGCCACGACCTGGTGCGCCACCCCGAGCGGGCCTCCCGGCTCCTCGCCCACCTCGGCCAGGAGTCCACCGCCCTCGACGAACTGACCGTCGCCCTCGCCGCCGAGACCACCGGCCGGCTGCGCGGCCTCACCGCCCGCGACGCGCGCGCCGAGAGCGGCGCCGTCCTGGAGGAGCTGGGCCTCACCGCGCTCGCCTCCCGGCCGCTCAAGAAGCTCTCCGGCGGACAGCGGCGCCTCGCCTGCGTCGCCGCCGCCCTCGTCGGCCGGCGGCCCGTCCTCGTCCTCGACGAGCCCACCACCGGCATGGACCCGGTCGCCCGCCGCGCCGTCTGGTCCGCCGTCGACCGGCGCCGCGCCGAACACGGCACCACCGTCCTCCTCGTCACCCACAACGTCATCGAGGCCGAGACCGTTCTCGACCGGGTCGCCGTCCTCGAACACGGCCGGGTCATCGCCTGCGACACCCCGGCCGGGCTCAAGGAGCGCGTCGCGGACGAGGTCCGCGTCGAACTGGTGTGGCGCGAGACCGCCCCCCTCCACCTGCCCGAGGTCGCCGCCCTGCGCGGCCTCGCCCAGGAGACCGGCCGGCGCTGGATCCTGCGGCTCGCCCCCGACGCGGCCCGCGCGGCCGTCGCCACCGTCACCGGCGGCGCCGCCTTCGCCGCCCTCGACGACTTCACCCTGGCCACGCCCAGCCTGGAGGACGTCTACCTCGCCCTCGGCGGCGCGACGGAGGGCGCGGAGGGGCTGGTGAAGGCGTGACCCGCCGTGCCCGCGGCCGCAACCGCGTCCTCCGCACCCCGTACGCGCCCCTCCCCGCCCCCGGTGGGCCCCGCGTTCCGTACCCGCACGTGACCGTCAGGAGCTGTCCGCAGTGAGCACCGTGCCCGCCGAGGCCCTGCCGACCCGCGCGCCGGACGTCCGGTCGTACGACGAGGAGGCCGCCGCGCCCCTCGCCCCGAGCGCCCGGCTGCTGCCGTCCCTGGCCGCCGTCTACCGCGCCCAGCTCTCCCGGGCCCGCGTCGCCCGCATCCCGCTGCTCTTCGTCGCCACCTTCCAGTCCATCGGGATCATGGTCCTGATGCGCGGGGTCGTCGACGGCGGCTCCGAGGCGCGCGCCGTCGTGGCCGGCTCCACCGTCCTCGTCGTCGCCTTCGTCGCGCTCAACCTGCTCGCCCAGTACTTCGGGCAGCTGCGGGCCACCGGCGGCCTCGACCACTACGCCACCCTGCCGGTGCCGCCCGCCGCCGTCGTGCTCGGCGCGGCCGGGGCGTACGCCTCCTTCACTGTCCCCGGCACCGCCTTCACCGCCGTCGCGGGCTCCGTGCTCTTCGGCCTCCCGCTGACCCACCTGTGGATCCTCGTCGCCGTCGTCCCGCTCTCCGGCGCCGCCCTCGCGGGGCTCGGCGCGGCCCTCGGCCTCCTCGCGCCCCGCCAGGAGCTGGCCACCCTCCTGGGCCAGCTCGGCATGTCGGCGGCGCTGCTCCTCGGCGTGCTCCCGGCGGAGCGGCTGCCCGGCCCCATCGGCTGGGCGAGGGACCTGCTGCCGTCCACGTACGGCGTGGAGGCCCTGGCCCGCACCTTCGCCCCGGACCCCGACTGGGCGGCCGTCGCCCTCGACCTCGCCGTCTGCGGCGCGGTCGGCGCGGTGTCGCTCGCGGTCGCCACCCGGGCGTACCGCAGGGCCGCCGTCCGCTGAGGCGGGTCACCGGCACACCTGGCACGATGGCGGGGTGACCGCACCTCTGACTCCGCCTCACCAGCCGCAGCCGCACGACCCCGCCTGGCCCCCGCCGCCCCCGCCGCCGTCCGGCCCGGACGGGGACCCGATCACGGCGGCCGAGGTCGTCCAGGGCGCCCTGGTGACCGTCGTCTCGGCGGTCGCGGGAGCGCTGCTCGGAGTGCTGTGGCTGAACCTGGCCCCCCGGGTCCTGCTCGTCTCGGACGGCAAGGGGGTCTACCTGCGGAACTCCGAGGCGGAGACCGCGATCGGCTCGGACGGCACGTTCGTCCTGCTCGCCCTGGCCTTCGGCGCGGTCGCCGGACTCGCCGTCTTCCTGCTGCGCCGCCGGGGCGGGGTCCCGCTGGTGCTCGGCCTGGCCGCCGGCGGCGTCCTGGGCTCCCTGCTCGCCCGGGGCCTCGGCACGCACTTCGGCCCGACCTCGGACGTGGTCGCCCACGCGAAGGCGGTCGGGCCCGACGTCCCCTTCGAGGCCCCGCTGGAACTGCACCTGGGGGCCGCCGCGCTCCTCGCCTGGCCGCTCGCGGCGATGATCGTGCACCTCGCCCTGACGGCCGCCTTCGGGCCGCGCGACCCCGACCCCTGGGAGCAGCCGAAGGCGCTCTGACCCGCCGGGCCCGGCCCGGTCAGGCGCGGCCGATCGGGGCCACCACCGCCGAGGTGAGGGCGGCGAGGTCGCCGGGGGAGAGCTCCACCTCCAGGCCGCGCCGCCCCGCCGACACACAGATCGTCGCGTGGTCCGAGGCCGAGGCGTCGAGGACCGTACGGAGCCGCTTGCGCTGCCCCAGCGGGGAGATGCCGCCCCGCACGTACCCCGTGGTGCGCTCGGCCGCCGCCGGGTCGGCCATCACCGCGCGCTTGCCGCCGACCGCCGAGGCCAGCGCCTTCAGGTCCAGCTGGCCCGCCACCGGGACCACGGCGACCGTCAGCTCGCCGTCGACGTCCGCCACCAGCGTCTTGAACACCCGGCCGGGGGAGACGCCCAGGGCCTCCGCCGCCTCCTCGCCGTACGAGGGGGAGCCCGGGTCGTGCTCGTACGCGTGCACGGTGAACGGCGTGCCGGCCGCCGTCAGGGCCACCGTCGCCGGAGTGCCCCCGCTCCCGCCGTTCTTCTTCTGCTTCTTCGCCACGCGCTCCTCCTCGTCTCTCCCCCCGACCCGGAAGCCGACCGGGGCCGGGGCCGGCTCAGTTCGGGTACGTCGGCGCCTGCGTCAGGTCCACCGCCGGCAGCGACGGCAGGTGCCGGATGACCGCCGTCTCCGTGCGCAGCAGGGCCAGCTCCTCGCGCAGCCGCGTCGCCGTGTCCGGGGCCTGGAGCAGCCGCTGCTTCGACGGCGTGTCGAGCACCGCCGCCGCCGCGACCAGGTACGACACCACCGACGGGTCGTCCGGCAGCTCGCTCGTGGTCAGCGAACGCTCCTTGGCCCCCGCCAGCCGCTTCTGGTAGTTCCGGAAGGCCCGCAGGACCCCCTCGGCGAGCGTGCCCGCGTCCTCGCCCTGCTCCTCCGGGATCTCCTCGACCTCGGCCGTCAGGAACGGGCCGCCCGCGTCGACCGAGAGCAGCTTCACCCGGGTCGTGCCGGTGGTCATCACCTCGAAGCTGCCGTCGGCGCGCTCCCGGATGCTCGCCGCGTCGGCGACGCAGCCCACCCGGTGGAAGGACTGGATCGGGTCGGGGCCGAAGCCCGCTGCCGGACCCTTCTCCGGCAGCGCCGTCGGGTCCGGCATCCCGGGAGCGGTCGGCGCGACCTCGCGGCCGTCGCGGATCGCGACGACGGCGAAGCGGCGCGGCCGCGACTCGTCGATCGTGAGCAGCTCGCGCATCATGGCGCGATAACGCTCCTCGAAGACGTTCAGCGGCAGCACGAGGCCCGGGAACAGCACCGTGTTGAGCGGGAAGAGGGGCAGACGGGCGGTGGTCACAGCCGCCAAGCCTAATGGCCGCCGGGCCCGCCCCGTCCGGCCCGTCCGCGACCGGGCGTCCACAGGGGCGTCCGGCGGGCCACTTCGAGCCGCGTCCGGTCCCGCGCGGCCAGGAAACGGAGGAGGGGGTCCCCGCTGTCCGGGCGGAGCCGGGAGCCCGGGGGAGGGGGCTCCGGTGCGGCGTCCCGCGCCGGCCCCCAGGGGAACGAGGTCGCGCAGGGGCCGATCCGGCCGAACTCCTCGAGGGCCTCCGCCCACCGCCCCCGCTCCATCAGCAGGTGCGCGAGCACGTTGCGGACCCCGGCCGGCCACGGGTCGCCCGCCGGGAACACCGCCGACAGGGCCAGGGCCCGGTCCGCCGCCCGGTCGAGGACGGCCGGCGGCTCGGACCCCTCCTGCCCCGGCGGCACCCGCAGCGACTCGTGGGCGGCGCGGACCGGCAGCGCCCGCACGAGCGAGCCCGGGGCGGCGTCGTCGGCCGCCCGCTCCGCGAAGTCGAAGGCGGCGCGCCGCGAGCCGTGCCCCTGGGCGGACAGGTACTTCAGCGCCGCGACGTGGCAGCCGTAGTGGTGCGGGGAGCGGCGCACGGCCTCCGCCCACAGCGACTCGAAGACGGCGGGCCCGGCCTGCGCCCCCCGCGCGTGGTCCAGGGCGAGCCGCCACGGCACCGGATCGCGCGGCGCCTCCTCGGCGACCTTCCGGACCAGCGGGTCGAGGTCGCGCAGCCGCTCGGCCCGCGCCGGGGACTCCCACGCCCGGCGGACGGCGAGCTGCGCCGTGACGAGCAGGGCGTCCGGGTCGCGGGGCGCGGCGGAGAGCCACCGGAGCAGCCAGTCCTCCCTGCGGTACGCGAAGACGGCGAGCCGGGTGACGTACCGGTCGCGGTCCTCCCACTCGGCCGCGTCCCGGGTGGTGGCGAGCAGCTTCGCCGCGGGCTCCGGGTCGGCGAGGGCGGCGGCGACCAGGGCGGGGGCGAGCCGCTCGTCCGGGGCGTCGAGCAGCACGTCGTCGTCCGGCACGAGCCCGGCCGCGAGCCGAGGGGCGTGCCGGGCCGAGCGGGCGGCGCCGACGAGGGCGCGGAACATGGACATGGCGTGACGTATTGTCCCCCGGCGCCCCTCGCCGCCGCAGCCGTCCCGGCCGGTCGTGACAGCTCCCTCACCCCGCCGTGACAGCTTCCACACGCCTCCCGCCCCCGCGCCCCGGTTCCTCCGCGTGAACCTCCCGCCTCCTCCTCACCCCCTGCTCAGCAGGCGGGTCGCGCCCGCCGCCACCGTCGTCGCGAGGATCCACCCCAGCAGGATCAGCACCGCCGCCACCCACTGCCAGGCGCCCTCGAGGCGCCAGTAGCCGTCCTGGCCGAGGTTGATCACCGGCAGCAGCAGGTCCAGGGCGTACAGCGTGCCGTTCCACTCGGGAGCCTCGTCCGCCTTCAGCGGCACCGGACGGTAGTGGGAGAAGGCCACCGTGCCCGCCGCCCACAGCACCGCCATCCAGAGCGCCGCCCGGCCCGGCCGGTAGCCGTACGCCACCGTCCAGTCCTGGAGGTAGCCCCAGAGCTTCCCGGCCAGCGGCAGCGTCTCCCGTCGGCGTCGCTGCTTGGCGAGCAGCACCTCGCGGGCGTCCGCGTCCTCCCCGCTGTTGCGCAGCACCGTCGCGAGCCGCTCGTACGGCTCGGGGGCGTACTCCGGGGTCGCCGCCGCCACCCACTCCAGGCGCAGGGAGAGCGGGAACCGCTCGTACGGCACGAGGTTCTCGTAGACGAAGCCGCCCATCGCCAGACCGCCGGGCCCCGGCCAGCTGCTCCACAGGTCGATGAGCGTGACGATCCTGGCGCCGTTGAGCACCACCCGCCCCTCCTCCGGGCGCTCGCCGTTGAACCGCAGCTCCGGGGTGACGATCCGGCGCAGCGACACCTCCTCCCGGCGCGCCCCGTCGAGCAGGAACCGGGCGTGCTTGAGGTCCACCGCGTCCCCGAACCGCCCGTCGTCGAGGCGCACCCCGCCGTGGAACTCGACCGGCTTGCGCCGCGTGCCCCGGGCGGGCGTCAGCCCGTACGGCGGGGTGGCCGTCGAGCCGTCCGCGACCTCGGAGGTCCCCGTCCCCTCGTACACCCAGGCCGCGTTCAGATAGAGCGAGCGCTCCACCGTCAGCTGCGGCGCGTTGAGCGCGCGGCGCCCCTGCGCCCCGCGCAGCACGCTGCCCCGCAGGCTGAGCGAGACCCCGATCTGGGCCCCGCGCAGGCTCAGCTCGCCGTACGTCTCGATCAGCTCGGCCTGGAGGTCCTGCGCCACCACCATCCCGTCCGCCGCGATCGCCCGCCCCCGCCGGTCCGGCCACACCTGGATCTGGTTGATCAGCAGGTCCGTGCCGATCTGGGCGTCCGTCAGGCGGATGCCCCACCGCACCCGGCAGCGCGGCAGGTGCAGGTCCCCCTCCGTGTGCAGCCGGGCCGCCTCCAGACGCGGCAGCGCGCACTCCACCATCCGCAGGGTCCCGAACCGGGCCTCGGGCACCACCACCTCGCCGTCGAACCGGCACCCCTGCAGCTCCACGTACGGCCCTATCGTCCCGCCCGCCAGGTCCAGGACGCCGGTGATCCTCGCCCCGCGCAGCTTCAGGGCGGCCACCCGCCCGGACCGGGCCTCCGGTCCGGAGAGCAGCAGCAGTGCCACCACCTCGGCGCGGACGCTCCGCTCCTCCCCCCACTCCTGCGTCCCGAACGGGTCGTCCCGCTCCGCGACCCCCTCCGTCAGATCGCACGTCCGCCCCACCCGGAACGCCCGCCACAGGTCCCGCTCCGGCCCCGTGAGACCGTCCGGCATCCCGTCCTCGCGCGGCTCGGTCACTGCCGCCCCCTCGCTTTCCACGATCCGCATCCACGATTCCGCTTCCCGGACCCCGTGGATTCGTACAGCCGTTCTTCCCGCTGTGTGACGGGCTGAACGCTAACGGTCAGGAGTGGCGACAAGACGCCAGTGAGGTGTGTATCAGCCAGTGATACGGGCGTCCGGCGCCGTGGGCCGTCTGAGAGAATTGACCCGTGATCTCTCGAATCGATCTGCGCGGCGAGGCCCTCCCCGAGGGTTCCGCCCTGCGTGACCTGCTGCCCCGTGCCGAGTTCGACGTGGAAGCCGCCCTGGAGAAGGTGCGGCCGATCTGCGAGGACGTACGGCATCGTGGCGCGGCCGCGGTGATCGACTACGGGGAGAGATTCGACGGCGTCCGCGTCCCGGGCCTGCGCGTCCCCGCCGGGGAGCTGACCCGCGCCCTCGACGAGCTCGACCCGGCCGTCCGCGCCGCCCTGGAGGAGTCCGTCCGGCGCGCCCGGCTCGTCCACCGCGAGCAGCGCCGGACCACCCACACCACCCAGGTCGTCCCCGGCGGCACGGTCACCGAGAAGTGGATCCCCGTCGAGCGCGTCGGCCTGTACGTGCCGGGCGGCCGCTCGGTCTACCCGTCCTCCGTCGTGATGAACGTCGTCCCGGCCCAGGAGGCCGGCGTCGAGGGCGTCGCCGTCGCCTCGCCCCCGCAGCGCGAGTTCGGCGGGCTCCCGCACCCGACGATCCTGGCCGCCTGCGCCCTGCTCGGCGTGGACGAGGTCTACGCCGCCGGCGGCGCCCAGGCCGTCGCCATGTTCGCGTACGGCACCGAAGCGCGCGGGGACGAGCCCGGCTGCGCCCCCGTCAACCTGGTCACAGGGCCCGGCAACATCTACGTGGCCGCCGCCAAGCGCCTCCTCAAGGGCCGCATCGGCATCGACGCCGAGGCCGGACCCACCGAGATCGCGATCCTCGCGGACTCCACCGCCGACCCCGTGCACGTCGCCGCCGACCTCATCAGCCAGGCCGAGCACGACCCGATGGCCGCCTCCGTCCTCGTCACCGACTCCGAGGAGCTGGCCGAGGCCACCGAGGCCGAGCTGAAGACCCAGGTCGCCGCCTCCAAGCACGTGGACGACCGGATCGTCCCGGCCCTGGCCGGCCGCCAGTCCGCGATCGTCCTCGTCCGCGACCTCGCCGACGGCCTCAAGGTCGTCGACGCGTACGGCGCCGAGCACCTGGAGGTCCAGACCGCCGACGCCGCCGCCGTCGCGGACCGCGTCCGCAACGCCGGCGCGATCTTCGTCGGCCCCTGGGCCCCCGTCTCGCTCGGCGACTACTGCGCCGGCTCCAACCACGTCCTGCCCACCGGCGGCTGCGCCTGCCACTCCTCGGGCCTCTCCGTGCAGTCCTTCCTGCGCGGGGTGCACATCGTGGACTACACCCGCGACGCCCTCGCGGACGTCGCCCACCACGTGGTGACCCTCGCGGAGGCCGAGGACCTGCCGGCCCACGGCGCGGCGGTCAAGGCACGGTTCGGATGGAAGGTGCCGAAGACCAAGTGACCGCAGACCGAACGACCGCAGACCGAACGACCGGAACCGGCGTGACCGGAATCGACGACCTCCCCGTCCGGGAGGAGCTGCGCGGCAAGTCCCCCTACGGCGCGCCCCAGCTCGACGTCCCCGTCCAGCTCAACACCAACGAGAACCCCTACCCGCTGCCCGAGCCCCTGGTGGCCCGGATCGCGGAGCGGGTCGCGGAGGCCGCCCGCGGCCTCAACCGCTACCCCGACCGGGACGCGGTCGAGCTGCGCACCGAGCTCGCCCGCTACCTCACCCGCACCGGCGGGCACCCGGTCACCGCCGAGAACGTCTGGGCGGCCAACGGCTCCAACGAGGTCCTCCAGCAGCTCCTCCAGACCTTCGGCGGCCCCGGCCGCACCGCGATCGGCTTCGAGCCCTCGTACTCGATGCACGCCCTGATCGCCCGCGGCACCGGCACCGGCTGGATCTCCGGTCCCCGCGACGACGACTTCCGCGTGGACGTGGAGAGCGCCTGTAAGGCGATCGCCGAGCACCGCCCGGACGTCGTCTTCGTCACCTCGCCCAACAACCCCACCGGCACCGCCGTCGAGGCCGACACCGTCCTCGCCCTGTACGAGGCGGCCCAGGCGGCCGGGCCGTCGATGGTCGTCGTGGACGAGGCGTACGTCGAGTTCAGCCACCGCGACTCGCTGCTGCCCCTCATCGAGGGCCGCCCGAACCTGGTGGTCTCGCGGACCATGTCCAAGGCTTTCGGCGCCGCCGGACTCCGCCTCGGCTACCTCGCCGCCCACCCCGCCGTGGTCGACGCCGTGCAGCTCGTCCGGCTGCCGTACCACCTCTCCGCCGTCACCCAGGCCACCGCGCTCGCCGCCCTGGAGCACACCGACACCCTCCTCGGGTACGTCGAGCAGCTCAAGGCCGAGCGCGACCGGCTCGTCGCCGAACTGCGGGCGATCGGCTACGAGGTCACCGAGTCCGACGCCAACTTCGTGCAGTTCGGGAAGTTCCCCGACACCCACGCCGCCTGGCGGGCGATCCTCGACCGGGGCGTCCTGGTCCGGGACAACGGCGTACCGGGATGGCTGCGCGTCACCGCCGGCACCCCCGAAGAGAACGACGCGTTCCTCGACGCGGTCCGTGAATTGATGAAGGAGCAGGAACGATGAGCCGCGTAGGCCGCGTTGAGCGCACCACCAAGGAGACCTCCGTCGTCGTCGAGATCGACCTCGACGGCACCGGAAAGGTCGACGTGTCGACCGGGGTCGGCTTCTACGACCACATGCTCGACCAGCTCGGCCGCCACGGCCTCTTCGACCTGACCGTCAAGACCGACGGCGACCTGCACATCGACTCGCACCACACCATCGAGGACACCGCCCTCGCCCTCGGCGCCGCCTTCAAGCAGGCCCTCGGCGACAAGGTCGGCATCTACCGCTTCGGCAACTGCACCGTCCCGCTGGACGAGTCGCTCGCCCAGGTCACCGTGGACCTCTCCGGCCGCCCGTACCTCGTGCACACCGAGCCCGAGAACATGGCGCCGATGATCGGCTCGTACGACACGACGATGACCCGGCACATCTTCGAGTCCTTCGTCGCCCAGGCCCAGATCGCGCTGCACATCCACGTCCCGTACGGACGCAACGCCCACCACATCGTGGAGTGCCAGTTCAAGGCCCTGGCCCGCGCCCTGCGCTATGCCTCCGAGCGCGACCCGCGCGCCGCCGGCATCCTTCCCTCCACGAAGGGCGCGCTCTAGTCGTGAACGGCCTCTCCACCATCCTGATCGTCGTCGGGCTGTTCCTGCTCGGCGGCATCTACTCCTTCGCCAAGCAGCAGATGCCCAAGGGCGTCATCGTGCTGCTCTCGATCGGCGCCGCGATGTGCCTCGCCGCCGGCGTCCTCCGTCTGGACGTGTGGTCATGAGCGCATCGGGAAACCCCAAGAAGGTCGTCGTCTTCGACTACGGCTTCGGCAACGTGCGCTCCGCCGAGCGCGCCCTCGCCCGGGTCGGGGCCGACGTCGAGATCACCCGCGACTACGAGCGCGCCATGAACGCCGACGGGCTCCTCGTCCCCGGCGTCGGCGCCTTCTCCGCCTGCATGCGGGGGCTCAAGGAGGCCCGCGGCGACTGGATCGTCGGCCGCCGCCTCTCCGGCGGCCGGCCCGTCATGGGCATCTGCGTCGGCATGCAGATCCTCTTCGCCCAGGGCATCGAGCACGGCGTGGAGACCGAGGGCCTCGACGAGTGGCCCGGCACGGTCGAACCGCTGGACGCCCCCGTCGTCCCCCACATGGGCTGGAACACCGTCGACGCCCCCGCGGACAGCGAGCTGTTCGCCGGCCTCGACGCCGACGCCCGCTACTACTTCGTGCACTCCTACGGCGTGCGCGAGTGGACGCTGGAGGTCGGCAACCCCAACATCCGCGCCCCCAAGGTCAGCTGGGCCACCCACGGCGAGCCCTTCGTCGCGGCCGTCGAGAACGGCGCCCTGTGGGCCACCCAGTTCCACCCCGAGAAGTCCGGCGACGCCGGAGCCCAGCTCCTCACCAACTGGATCGGAACCCTGTGAGCAGCACGCTTGAACTCCTCCCCGCCGTCGACGTCCGCGACGGCCAGGCCGTCCGCCTCGTCCACGGCGAGTCCGGCACCGAGACCTCCTACGGCTCCCCGCTCGAAGCGGCCCTCGCCTGGCAGGGCTCCGGCGCCGAGTGGCTGCACCTGGTCGACCTCGACGCGGCCTTCGGCACCGGCGACAACCGCGGGGTGATCGCCGAGGTCACCGGGGCCATGGACATCAAGGTGGAGCTCTCCGGCGGCATCCGCGACGACGCCTCGCTCGCCGCCGCCCTCGCCACCGGCTGCACCCGCGTCAACCTCGGCACCGCCGCCCTGGAGACCCCCGAGTGGGTCGCCAAGGTCATCGCCGAGTACGGCGACAGGATCGCCGTCGGCCTCGACGTGCGCGGCACGACGCTGCGCGGCCGGGGCTGGACCCGGGACGGCGGCGACCTGTACGAGACGCTGGCCCGCCTCGACTCCGAGGGCTGCGCCCGCTACGTCGTCACCGACATCGCCAAGGACGGCACCCTCCAGGGCCCCAACCTGGAGCTCCTGAAGAACGTCTGCGCGGCCACCGACAAGCCCGTCGTCGCCTCCGGCGGCGTCTCCTCCCTGGACGACCTGCGGGCCCTGTCCGGCCTGGTCCCGCTGGGCGTCGAGGGCGCGATCGTCGGCAAGGCGCTGTACGCCAAGGCCTTCACCCTCGAAGAGGCGCTCGCGGCGGTGGCGTCGTGACCTCCGAGGTCCGCAGGGTCGTCACCGGGGCGCCCTGGGAGGAGCAGTTCGGCTACTCCCGCGCGGTCGAGCTGCCGAACGGCACGGTCCTGGTCTCCGGCTGCACGTCGGTGGTCGACGGCCAGATCGCCGACGGCGGCCCGTACGACCAGGCGGTCAACTCCTTCCGCGTGGCCTTCGGCGCGCTGGAGCAGCTGGGCCTGGGCGCCGAGCACGTCGTCCGGACCCGGATGTACCTCACCCACGCCCGGGACGTGGAGGAGGTCGGCCGCGCCCACAAGGAGCTGTTCGACGCCGTCCGCCCCGCCGCCTCCATGATCATCGTCTCCGGCTTCGTCGACCCCCGCCTGGTCGTCGAGGTCGAGGTCGAGGCCTACCGGCCGGAGGCCCACCGGGCCGGGACCGACCGGGAGGAGGGCGCATGAGCCTCGCCGTACGCGTGATCCCCTGCCTGGACGTGGACAACGGCCGGGTCGTCAAGGGCGTCAACTTCCAGAACCTGCGGGACGCGGGCGACCCCGTCGAGATGGCGAAGCTGTACGACGCCGAGGGCGCCGACGAGCTGACCTTCCTCGACATCACCGCCTCCTCCGGCAACCGGGAGACCACCTACGACGTGGTGCGCCGCACCGCCGAGCAGGTCTTCATCCCGCTCACGGTCGGCGGCGGCGTGCGCTCGGCCGAGGACGTCGACAAGCTGCTGCGGGCCGGCGCCGACAAGGTCGGCGTGAACACGGCGGCCATCGCGCGCCCCGAGCTGATCCGGGAGATCGCGGAGCGCTTCGGCCGCCAGGTGCTCGTCCTGTCCGTGGACGCGCGCCGCACGGAGACCGGCTCCTTCGAGGTCACGACCCACGGCGGGCGCAGGGGCACCGGCATCGACGCCGTCGAGTGGGCGCACCGGGCCGCCGAGCTTGGCGCGGGCGAGATCCTGCTCAACTCGATGGACGCGGACGGCACGAAGGACGGCTACGACACCGAGATGATCGCGGCCGTGCGCAAGCACGTGACCGTGCCGGTGATCGCCTCCGGCGGCGCGGGGAAGCTCTCCGACTTCCCGCCGGCCGTCGCGGCGGGCGCGGACGCGGTGCTCGCGGCCTCCGTCTTCCACTTCGGCGACCTGCGGATCTCGCAGGTCAAGGGAGCGCTGCGGGAAGCGGGCCACGAGGTCCGCTGACACCTGGTTCCGCTTTCCGGGAGGGCCCCTTCGGGGGCCCTCCTTCTTGGCGGAGTGCACAGGATTTCTTTCGCAATTTTCATTGCGCAACTTTTCTTTCGCATCTACGGTCGTGGACATGACCTCATCCGAGAACCGCCGGATCACCGACCTCGGCACCCTCAAGGCCATCTCGCACCCGCTGCGGATGCGCCTCTACCGCGCCCTCTTCACGGCCCGCACCGCCACCGCCTCCCAGCTCGCCGACCAGGTCGACGAGGCCGTCTCCCTCGTCAGCTACCACCTGCGCAAGCTCGCCGACCACGGCCTCATCGAGGAGGCCGAGAACCGGTCCGCGGACGGCCGCGAACGCTGGTGGCGGCCCAGCTCGTACGGCTTCAGCATCCACGACGAGGACATGCGCGACGCCCCCGAACTCGTCGCCGCCAACGCCGCCTTCAGCCGTACGGTCGAGGCGCAGCGCGGCGAGATGCAGGCCCGCTTCCTCGACGAGCGGCACACCTGGTCCGCCGAGTGGCGCGCCGCCTCCACCAGCTCCGAGTGGCTGCCCCGCCTCACCGCCCCCGAACTCGCCGCGCTCGCCGCCGAACTGGACGCCGTCGTCCAGAAGTACGACCGGCGGGCCCGCGCCGCCGAAGAGGCCGGCGACACCGAGGGCCGCGAGAACGTCGCCGTCCACGTCTACGGCTTCCCCTACCGCGCGTGAACGCCGCCGTCCTCGCCGCCGCCCCGCCGCGGCCCGCCCACCGCGACCCCCAGGTCCTCCGCTGGCTCGGCGCCTACACCGCCTCCACCGTCGGCGACAGCGTCTACTACCTCGCCCTCTCCTGGGCCGCCGTCAGCAGCGGCAGCCCCGCCCAGGCCGGTCTCGTCATGGCCGTCTCCGCCGTGCCCCGCGCCCTGCTCCTGCTCTTCGGCGGGGTGATCGCGGACCGGCTCGGCCCGCGCCGGGTCGTCCTCGCCTCCGACACCGCCCGCTGCCTGGTGACCCTCGGCCTCGCCGCCGTACTCCTCGCCGCCTCGCCCGGCCTCTGGCTGCTCGCCGCCGTCGCGCTCGTCTTCGGCGCCGTCGACGCCGTCTTCCTGCCCGCCGTCGGCGCCCTCCCGCCCCGGATCGCCCCCCAGGACCAGCTCGGCCGCGTCCAGGGCCTGCGCGGCCTCGCCCACCGCATGGGCTCCGTCCTCGGCGCCCCGCTCGGCGGCCTCGCCGTCGCCATCGGCGGCCCCGCGAGCGCCTTCGGCGCCGCCGGAGCGCTCTTCGCCCTCTCGCTGCCCCTCCTCCGCGCCCTCCGGCTCCGCCCCCTGCCCGCCGGGGAGAAGACCGGCGGCCCCGTCCTGCGCGACCTCGCCGACGGCCTGCGTCACCTCCGCGGGCACCGGGTCCTCGGGCCGCTGATGATCGTCATCCTCCTCGCCGACCTCGGCTTCGTCGGACCCCTCAACGTCGGCCTCGCCCTCCTCGCGGAACAGCGCGGCTGGGGCGCCCCCGGCATCGGCTGGCTCCTCGCGGGCTTCGGCGCCGGCGCCGGGGCGGCCTCCCTGCTCCTCGCCGTCCGCGGCCGGCTGCCCCGGGCGGGCGCCACCCTCGGCCGGACCATGGTCCTCGGAGCCGTGGCCGTCGCCGTCCTCGCCTTCGTGCCCGGGCTGCCCGCCGCCGTGGCCGTGGCCGTCGCCGTCGGACTGCTCGCCGGAGTCTCCGGAGCGCTGTGCCACGCCCTCGTCCAGACCGAGTGCGACCCCGCCTACCTCGGCCGGGTGAGCGCTGTCTCCAGCCTGGGCAGCCTCGGCCTCGCCCCGCTCGGCATGCCGCTCACCGGCGCGGCGGCCGGCTTGTGGGGCACCGGCCCGGTCTTCGTCGCCGGAGCCGCCGTCTGCGCCCTCTCCGGCGTCTTCGCCCTCGCGGTCCCGGCCCTGCGCCGCGCCGAACTGCCGAAGTGACGCCGGGCCGCCCGAGCGGCGCCGGGTCACCGAAGCGGCGCCGGGTCACCGAAGCGGCGCCGGGTCACCGAAGCGGCGCCGGGTCATCGAAGCGGTACCGAGTCATCGAAGCGGTACCTGCTTACCGAAGCGGCACCGGGTCACCGAAGCGGCGCCGGGTCACCGAGGGCTCAGATCCCCAGCTGCTTCGTCTCCTGCAGCCGCTCGATCGCCTGCGGCTCCCCGTCGAGCGCCACCTTCGCCGCGTCCTGCCGCCCGTAGAGGTACATCGTCAGCTCGCCCGGCTCCCCGGAAGCCGTCACCACCGGGGTGCCCTTGTGGGCGACCACCGTCTGCCCGTCCGGGCGGCGCAGCACCAGGCCCACCGGGACCTTGCGGCCGAGCAGCCGGGCCGTGCGCTCCAGGCGCGACCAGAGGGCGTCCGCGAAGACCGGGTCCAGCTCACGGGCCGACCAGTGGGGCTGGGCCCGCCGCACGTCCTCCGCGTGCACGTAGAACTCGACGACGTTCGCCCCCTCGTCCACCTGCTTGATCGAGAACGGCGAGAACTTCGGCGGGCCCGTGCGGATCAGCCGGATCAGCTCGTCGTACGGCTTGTCGGCGAACTCCGCCTGCACCCGGTCCTGCCGGTCCTTGAGCGCCGGTACGAGCGAACCGGCCGCCGCGTCCGGCCGCCGCTCCCGCACCACCACATGGGCCGCGAGGTCCCGCGTCCGCCAGCCCTCGCAGAGCGTCGGCGCGTCCGGACCGGCCGCTTCCAACAGGTCCGCCAGCAGAAGCCGTTCACGTTTGGCATGGGTCGACATGTCCGCCAGCGTACGGCGGACGCCGACGGTCCGCCCAGTGGACGCCCCGCCGGTCACCGCCCCCGGGCGCGGCACAATGGCGCCATGAGCAGCAATCTCGACCCGGCGATCGCCGCCCGCCTCAAGCGCAGTCCGGACGGACTCGTCCCCGCCATCGCCCAGCAGTACGACACCGGCGAGGTGCTGATGCTCGGCTGGATGGACGACGAGGCCCTGCACCGCACCCTCACCACCGGCCGCTGCACCTACTGGTCCCGCAGCCGCAACGAGTACTGGGTCAAGG
This sequence comes from Streptomyces bikiniensis, assembly GCF_000716625.1. Classification (NCBI taxonomy): domain Bacteria; kingdom Bacillati; phylum Actinomycetota; class Actinomycetes; order Kitasatosporales; family Streptomycetaceae; genus Streptomyces; species Streptomyces bikiniensis. Next base: position 205,838 of record NZ_JNXJ01000002.1, read on the forward strand.
GCGACACCTCAGGGCACGTCCAGCACGTCAAGTCCGTCGCCCTCGACTGCGACGCCGACACCGTCCTCGTCAAGGTCGACCAGATCGGGGCCGCCTGCCACACCGGCGCCCGCACCTGCTTCGACGCCGACGTGCTCCCCGTATCCCAGTAAGGTCCGGTCCCATGGATCTCGACACCTTCCGCAAGCTGGCGGCCGACCGCCGCGTCATCCCCGTCAGCCGCAGGCTCCTCGCGGACGGCGACACCCCGGTCGGGCTCTACCGCAAGCTCGCCGCCGAACGCCCCGGCACCTTCCTCCTCGAATCCGCGGAGAACGGGCGCTCCTGGTCCCGCTACTCCTTCATCGGGGTCCGCAGCGACGCCACGCTTACGGTGAAGGACGGCGAGGCCCACTGGCTCGGCACCCCGCCCGTCGGCGTCCCCGTCGACGGCGACCCCCTCCGGGCCCTGCGCGCCACCGTCGAGACCCTCCACACCCCCCGCGACCTGGCATCCGGCATGCCCCCTTTCACGGGCGGCATGGTCGGCTACCTCGGCTACGACATCGTCCGCCGCCTGGAGAAGATCGGCGAGCACGGCCGGGACGACCTGGAGCTCCCCGAGCTGACCATGCTCCTCACCAGCGACCTCGCGGTCCTCGACCACTGGGACGGCTCGGTCCTCCTGATCGCCAACGCGATCAACCACAACGACCTGGAGACCGGCGTCGACGAGGCGTACGCGCACGCCGTCGCCCGCCTCGACGCCATGGAGGCCGACCTGGCCCGCCCGGTCGCCACCGCCCCCACCGCCCTGCCCGCCTCCGAGCTCCCCGCCTACTCGGCCCTCTGGGGCGGCCCCGCCTACCAGGCGGCCGTCGAGGACGTGAAGGAGCGCATCCGGGCCGGCGAGGCCTTCCAGGTCGTGCCCTCGCAGCGCTTCGAGACCCCCTGCACCGCCTCCGCGCTCGACGTCTACCGGGTCCTGCGGGCCACCAACCCGTCCCCGTACATGTACCTCTTCCGCTTCGAGAACGGCTTCGACGTCGTCGGATCCAGCCCCGAGGCCCTCGTCAAGGTCGAGGACGGGCGGGCGCTCCTGCACCCCATCGCCGGCACCCGGCACCGCGGCGCCACCCCGCAGGAGGACCACGACCTCGCCGAGGAGCTGCTCGCCGACCCCAAGGAGCGCGCCGAGCACCTCATGCTCGTCGACCTCGGCCGCAACGACCTCGGCCGGGTCTGCGCCCCCGGCTCCGTGGAGGTCGTCGACTTCATGTCGATCGAGCGCTACTCCCACGTCATGCACATCGTCTCCACCGTCACCGGACGGGTCGCGGAGGGCCGCACCGCCTTCGACGTCCTCACGGCCTGCTTCCCCGCCGGCACCCTCTCCGGCGCCCCCAAGCCCCGCGCCATGCAGATCATCGAGGAGCTCGAACCCTCCCGGCGCGGCCTGTACGGCGGATGTGTCGGTTATCTCGATTTCGCCGGCGACGCGGACACCGCCATCGCCATCCGTACGGCCCTGCTCCGCGACGGCACCGCGTACGTGCAGGCCGGAGCGGGCGTCGTCGCCGACTCCGACCCGGTCGCCGAGGACGACGAGTGCCGCAACAAGGCGGCGGCCGTGCTCCGCGCCGTCCACACCGCCAACCGGATGAACGCCACCTGAGCCCGTAGGGGATAGTGGGGTACGTGAGTGCCGTACCCGTACCCCAGCCCCGGGCCGCCCGCGCGGCCGCCCCCACCGGTGGCCGTCGCAGCCTGGCCGCGGCCCTCCTCCTCGGCGCCCTCGGCGCCACCGTCGTCCTGCTCTCCGCCGGCCAGATCTGGGCGGAGGGCACCGCGGCCGTCGGCGGCGGCAGCGTCCCCGTCGAGGCCGACGGCGGCACCGTCACCGGCGTGCCGACCGCCCTCGCGATCGTCGGCCTCGCCGCGCTCTTCGCCGTCTTCGCCGTCCGCCGCACCGGCCGCGCCCTCGTCGCCGCGGTCCTCGCGCTCAGCGGCGCGGGCGCCGCGCTCGCCGCGGTCCTCGGCGCCACCGACCGGACCGCCCTGGACGCCGAGGCCGCCCGGATCAGCGGCGACACGGCCGCCGCCGTCGCCGGCCTGACCCACACCGCCTGGCCGTACGTGACCGCCGCCGGCGCCGTCCTCATCCTGCTCGCCGGCCTCTTCGCGCTCCGCTTCGGCAAGAACTGGCCGGCCATGGGCGGCCGCTACGAGCGCGCCGGCGCCCCGCGCGCCGCCCGCAAGGCCCCCACGGCCGACCCCGACCGGCCCGAGGACCTGTGGAAGGCCCTGGACCGCGGCGAGGACCCCACCCGGGGCTGACGGGGCCGGGGCGCCGACCGCGACGCGTGATCGTCCCGGTACCCCCGATTCATCCTCGCGCGCCCGCGTGCGGGACAATGAGCGCCGAGCGTCCGCGCACGCGTGACCTCACCACCGAGCAACAGCAACGAGGAGCAACTCATGGCGGGCAGCGCCCACGGACACACCCCGGCCGCCTGGACCGGTGTCATCATCTCCTTCATCGGCTTCTGCATCGCCGGAGTCTTCATGGTGGCCGCCAACGTGCCCGGTTTCTGGGCGGGCATCGCCGTGGTCCTCCTCGGCGGCGTCGTCGGCGGGGCGATGAAGGTGGCGGGCCTCGGCATGCCGAAGGAGTCGGCCGACGTCGTCGCCGCCCGCGAGGCCGCGACCACGACCGCGCGGGCCCGTTCCTGACGCGACCCCACGCACCCGAGGGCGCGGCCCGGCACCGCCGGACCGCGCCCTCGCGCGTGGAGGGGGCGGGCTCGCGCGTGGTCGGGCTGCGCCCTCGCGCGTGAGGGGCGAGAATCACGGCGTGGACCCGCACCCGACGCCCGAACCCGCGACCGACACCGCCCGCCGCACCCGGTCGGCGGAACCGGCGGACGCGAATGTCCCGACCGCCCCGGCCCCGCCCCGGGAGGCCGTGGCCCCCTGCCCGGAGGCGGCGCTCCCGGGAGCTGCGGACCCCCGCCCGGAGGCGGCCGTGCACCAGAGGGCGACAGCACGTCCGGAGGTGGTCGTACACCCGGAGACGGCCGTACGTTCGGCGGCGACCGTACGTCCGGAGGCGGTCGTACGCCCGGAGGGGGCCCTCCCGGCCCCGCTCCCGGGGGCTGCGCACCTCCGCCCCGAAGCGGCCGTACGTCCGGAGACGGTGCCCGTCCCGGCCCCGCAGGGGGGCGCCCCGGACTCCCGGCCCCGGCCGGAGACCGCGCCCCCGCCGCCCGGCACCCCCTGGCCCGGGTTTCCCGCGCCGCCCTCTCCGCCCGCCCCGCCCCGGTCGCGCGCCCGGCGCCTGCTCGCGCCCGTGGCGACGCTCGCCGGGGTCGCCGCGGCGTTCGCGTACGTCGGGGCCGTCGACCCCAACGAACCCGGGCACTACCCCGTCTGCCCGCTGCTCCGCTTCACCGGCGTGTACTGCCCCGGCTGCGGCGGCCTCCGCAGCGCCCACGCCTTCGCCCACGGCGACCTCCCGGCCGCCCTCGGCGCCAACGCCCTGGCCGTCGTCGGCTACGGTGTGTTCGCCGTCCTCACCGTCCTGTGGCTGGTTCGCGCCTACCGGGGCGTACCGATGCGCCTCGCGGTCCCGCCGAACTGGTGGTGGGGGATCGGAGCCGTCCTCGCCCTCTTCACCCTGGTCAGGAACCTGCCCTTCGGCTCCGCGCTGGCCCCGTGAGCACCCGCGGGAACCCCGGCGGGACGTCCCAGCAGATGGGACGCGGCTCCGGCCGATGCGATTCCGGGGCCGTCCTGCGGATAGGATCGACATGGCTGAACCTGGTTCATCATCACCGTCCCGGAAGGGGGCCCCTCGCGTGAGTGTGCTCGACGAGATCATCGAAGGCGTGCGCGCCGACCTCGCAGAGCGGCAGGCGCGGGTCACCCTCGACGAGCTCAAGGAGCGCGCCGCCAAGGCGCCGCAGGCCAAGGACGGCGTCGCCGCACTGCGGGGCGACGGCGTCAAGGTGATCTGCGAGGTCAAGCGCTCCAGCCCGTCCAAGGGCGCGCTCGCCGCGATCGCCGACCCGGCCGGACTCGCCGCGGACTACGAGGCGGGCGGCGCCGCCGTCATCTCGGTCCTCACCGAGGAGCGCCGCTTCGGCGGCTCCCTCGCGGACCTTGAGGCCGTCCGCGCCAAGGTCGACATCCCGGTCCTGCGCAAGGACTTCATCGTCACCGCGTACCAGCTCTGGGAGGCGCGGGCGTACGGCGCGGACCTCGCGCTCCTCATCGTCGCCGCCCTGGAGCAGGAGGCCCTCGTCTCCCTCGTCGAGCGGGCCGAGTCCATCGGGCTCACCCCGCTGGTCGAGGTGCACGACGAGGAGGAGGTCGAGCGCGCCGTCGACGCGGGCGCCCGGATCATCGGCGTCAACGCCCGCAACCTCAAGACCCTCAAGGTCGACCGCTCCACCTTCGAGCGCGTCGCCCCCGAGATCCCGGCCCACATCGTGAAGGTCGCCGAGTCCGGCGTCCGCGGCCCGCACGACCTCATCGCGTACGCCAACGCGGGCGCCGACGCGGTCCTCGTGGGCGAGTCCCTGGTGACCGGCCGCGACCCGAAGGCCGCCGTCGCCGACCTGGTCGCCGCCGGCGCCCACCCGGCCCTCCGCCACGGGCGGAGCTGACCGGACCATGAGCCCCCGCCGCGACACGCCGACCCCTCCGGGCCCCGCCGCCCGGGGGAGCGCCGTCGTGCCGTCGGCACCCGGGCGCCGCGGCCGGCTCCGTACCGCCGCGGCTCCCGTCCCCGCGCACGCCCCCCTGGCCCGGGGCTGCCGCCCGCGCGGCTGCCGCGCGCCCGCCCGGCGGGTCCTCGGCCGCCGGGTGCGGTACGTGATCGGCGACGAGCCGGGCCAGGTCAACGGCATGCGATGGCGCCCGCGCCCCGCGCGCGACACCAACGCCTAGCGCCTCCGGCCCTCCGGCACCCGGCCTGTGCGGGCCCCGTCTCGACGGGACCTGCCCGTGCGGGGTGGCTCCGCGCCGCGCGGCCCCTGCCTCGCCCGAGTGATCCCGCACCTGTGTGACCCCTCGCCCCGCCCGTGGGGGCAATCGTCCCGCTGGGCGTGGGGGTCCCCCCTCTGGGGGAGGGTGGGCACACGGGACGGCGCCCTCCGCGGGCGCCTCCGCACCCGTACCCACCCGCACCACCGGCGCGGCGCACACGGGGTGCGGGCCAAGGCGCGGAAGCCCGGGCCCGGCAACGGGCGGTGCGGGGCCTGCGGCCAGGCCGCCGACATCGCCGGAGCGCACGCCCCGGCACCGTCCCCCCGGACGGAAGGCCCGCGGCGGAACGGCGGGCAACGCCAGGGCGCACGCCCGGGCACCGTCCCCGGGCGGCAGCCCGTGACGGGCACCCCGCACCGGCGACCGCGTCGGCGTACGCGAGCGGACCGCGCGCATACCGTGACCACCACCCATCCGTAACCCCGGGGCACCCGCCCCGCGAGGAGCAACCGCATGTCCAGCGAGTTCTTCATTCCCGACCCGGACGGCCAGGTCCCCACCGCCGAGGGCTACTTCGGCGCCTACGGCGGCAAGTTCATCCCGGAGGCCCTCGTCGCCGCCGTGGACGAGGTCGCCGTCGAGTACGACAAGGCCAAGTCCGACCCCGAGTTCGCCCGCGAGCTCAACGACCTGATGATGAACTACACGGGCCGCCCGAGCGCCCTCACGGAGGTGCCCCGGTTCGCCGGGCACGCCGGCGGCGCCCGGATCCTCCTCAAGCGCGAGGACCTCAACCACACCGGCTCGCACAAGATCAATAACGTGCTCGGCCAGGCCCTCCTGACCAGGCGCATGGGCAAGACCCGGGTCATCGCGGAGACCGGCGCCGGGCAGCACGGCGTCGCCACCGCCACCGCCTGCGCCCTCTTCGGCCTCGACTGCACCATCTACATGGGCGAGGTCGACACGCAGCGCCAGGCGCTGAACGTCGCCCGGATGCGCATGCTCGGCGCCGAGGTCGTCGCCGTGAAGTCCGGCAGCCGCACCCTCAAGGACGCCATCAACGAGGCCTTCCGCGACTGGGTCGCCAACGTCGACCGCACGCACTACCTCTTCGGCACCGTCGCCGGCCCGCACCCCTTCCCCGCCATGGTCCGCGACTTCCACCGCGTCATCGGCGTCGAGGCCCGCCGCCAGATCCTGGAGCGCGCCGGACGCCTCCCCGACGCGGCGATCGCCTGCGTCGGCGGCGGCTCCAACGCCATCGGCCTCTTCCACGCCTTCCTCCCGGACGCCGACGTGCGCCTGATCGGCTGCGAGCCGGCCGGCCACGGCGTCGAGACCGGCGAGCACGCGGCCACCCTCACCGCCGGCGAGCCCGGCATCCTGCACGGCTCGCGGTCGTACGTCCTCCAGGACGACGAGGGCCAGATCACCGAGCCGTACTCGATCTCGGCCGGCCTGGACTACCCCGGCATCGGCCCCGAGCACGCCCACCTCAAGGACAGCGGCCGCGGCGAGTACCGGGCCGTCACCGACGACGCCGCCATGCAGGCCCTGCGCCTGCTCTCCCGCACCGAGGGCATCATCCCGGCCATCGAGTCGGCGCACGCCCTCGCCGGGGCCATCGAGGTCGGCAAGGAGCTGGGCCCCGACGGCCTGATCGTGGTCAACCTCTCCGGGCGCGGAGACAAGGACATGGACACCGCCGCCCGCTACTTCGGCCTGTACGACACCGACGCCGAGGTCGCCGCGGACGCCGGCGCCGACGACACCGCCGAGATCGAGGGGGACGCCAAGTGAGCGGCAACATCCAGCTGTTGAGCGACACCCTCGCCGCCGCGAAGGCCGAGGACAGGGCCGCGCTCGTCGCCTACCTGCCGGCCGGCTTCCCGACCGTCGACGGCGGCATCGCGGCGATCAAGGCCGTCTTCGACGGCGGCGCCGACGTCGTCGAGGTCGGCCTCCCGCACAGCGACCCCGTCCTCGACGGCCCGGTCATCCAGACCGCCGACGACATCGCCCTGCGCGGCGGCGTCCGGATCGCCGACGTCATGCGCACGGTCCGCGAGGCCCACGAGGCCACCGGAAAGCCAGTCCTCGTCATGACGTACTGGAACCCGATCGACCGCTACGGCGTCGAGCGCTTCACCGAGGAGCTGGCCGCGGCCGGCGGCGCGGGCTGCATCCTGCCCGACCTGCCCGTCCAGGAGTCCGCGCTCTGGCGCGAGCACGCCGACAAGCACGGTCTCGCGACCGTCTTCGTCGTCGCGCCCAGCAGCCGGGACGAGCGCCTGGCCACCATCACGGCCGCCGGCTCCGGCTTCGTCTACGCCGCCTCCCTCATGGGCGTCACCGGCACCCGCGAGTCGGTCGGCGAGCAGGCGGCCGACCTGGTCCGCCGCACCCGCGCCGCCGTCGAGCCCGGCCGCACCCTCCCGGTCTGCGTCGGCCTCGGCGTCTCCAACGCCGCCCAGGCCAAGGAGGTCGCCGCCTTCGCCGACGGCGTCATCGTCGGCTCCGCCTTCGTGAAGCGGATCCTCGACGCCGACGGCGACGAGGCGGCCGGACTCGCCGCCGTAAGGGAACTGGCGGCCGAACTCGCCGAGGGCGTCCGCCGGGATTCGTAACCCGTCCGGGTGGATCTGGGACCGGGGAGGCGCGCCCGCGCCTCCCCGGTTCGTTGCGCAGGGCGTGAGCCAGAACAACCGTGGTGACGGAAACCGGGGCGCGCGCGAGCGCCTTCAGCAGCAGCGCGAGCGCGACAAGGCCCGCGACAGGCAGCGACGCGTCCTGATCGTGTCGTCGGCGGTGGTCGGCGTCCTCGCCCTGGCCGCGGTCGTCGGCGTGATCGCCGCGAACGCCGACAAGGGCGGCGGGTCCGACAAGGCGGGGCCGGTGGTCGCGCCGACGGGCTCCGTCGAGGGCGACACGCCCGCCGTCCCCACCGGCCGGCCGGACGCCCCCGCCACCCTCCAGATCTGGGAGGACTTCCGCTGTCCGGCGTGCGCCCAGTTCGAGAACGTCATGCGGGACTCCATCCACGAGCTGGAAGCCTCCGGGCAGCTCAGGACCGAGTACCACCTCGCCACCCTCATCGACGGCAACATGGGCGGCAGCGGCTCGCTGCGCGCCGCGAACGCCGCCGCGTGCGCCCAGGACGCGGGGAAGTTCACCCCGTACCACGACACGCTCTACATCAATCAGCCGCAGGAGACGGACGACGCCTTCGGCGACAACAAGAAGCTGATCGAGCTGGCGGCGAAGGTGCCCGGCCTCGACACGCCGGAGTTCCGGAGCTGCGTGGAGGACGGCACGCACGACAGCTGGGTCGTGAAGTCCAACGAGGCCTTCCAGAAGGGCGGCTTCCGCGGCACCCCGACCGTCCTCCTCAACGGAGAATCGATCTTCCCGACCAAGGGGGACGAACAGCTCTCCCCGGAGAACCTGAAGAAGTGGGTCGCCGAGGCCAACAAGGGCAAGAAGCCCGGCACGGCCTCCCCGTCGGCCGGCTGAACCGCCCCCCGGCGGGCCCCTCCGCCGGGGGTTAGTTACCCAGACGTTGCCGGGCGGGCTGCCGTCCCGCCCGCCCGGCAGGGTAGCGTCGGACCTGCCATGGACCTTGCCTACATCCCCAGCCCGTCGACCGGCGTGATCCACCTCGGACCGATCCCGCTGCGCGGCTATGCCTTCTGCATCATCATCGGTGTCTTCGTCGCCGTCTGGTACGGCAACAAGCGCTGGATCGCCCGGGGCGGCACCGCCGGCACCGTGGCCGACATCGCCGTCTGGGCGGTGCCCTTCGGCCTCGTCGGCGGACGCCTCTACCACGTGATCACCGACTACCAGCTGTACTTCAGCGAGGGCGAGAACTGGGTCGACGCCTTCAAGATCTGGGAGGGCGGCCTCGGCATCTGGGGCGCCATCGCGCTCGGCGCGGTGGGCGCCTGGATCGGCTGCCGCCGCCGGGGCATCCCGCTCCCCGCGTACGCCGACGCCATCGCGCCCGGCATCGCCCTCGCCCAGGCCATCGGCCGCTGGGGCAACTGGTTCAACCAGGAGCTGTACGGCCGGCCGACCGACCTGCCCTGGGCCCTGAGGATCACCGAGGGCGCGAACCGCGAGGCCGGGACCTACCACCCGACCTTCCTGTACGAGTCGCTCTGGTGCGTCGGCGTCGCCCTCCTGGTCGTCTGGGCCGACCGCCGCTTCAAGCTCGGCCACGGGCGCGCCTTCGCGCTCTACGTCGCCGCGTACTGCGCGGGCCGCGGCTGGATCGAGTACATGCGCGTCGACGAGGCCCACCACGTGCTCGGCCTGCGCCTGAACGTGTGGACCGCGATCGTCGTCTTCCTGCTCGCGGTGGTCTACATCGTCGTCTCGTCGCGGCTCCGCCCGGGACGCGAGGAGATCGTGGAGCCGAAGGCCGAGAAGAAGGCGGAAGAGAAGCCGGAGGGCTCGGAGGCGGCCGGGGAGTCCGGTGAGGACGCCGAGTCCGGTGAGGACGCCGACGTGAAGGCGGACGTCTCCTCCGGCGACGCCGTCGACCTCGGCAAGGACGGCAAGGACAGCAAGAACGTGGAGCACGGCGCCGGGAAGAGCTGACCGCCCCCGCCCGCAGCGATCGGAAGGGCCGCCGGAGCCGAAGGGTTCCGGCGGCCCTTCCGCGTACGGGCGTACGGGTCACCCGACCCGCGCGGCGAGGGCGAGGACCCGGTGGGCGCCCTCCACCACCGCCGCGTCCACGAACCGCCCGTCCGGGAGGGCCAGCGCGCCCTGCCCGGTCGCCGCCACGATCTCCCGGGCCTCCTCGACCTCCTCCGGGGTGGGGAGGTAGGCGCGCTCGATGACCGGGAGCTGGCGGGGGTGGATGGCCGCCCGGCCGAGGAAGCCCATCGTCCGGCCCCGGGCGCAGTCGGCGGCCAGCCCCTCCAGGTCGCGGACGTGCGGATGGACCGACTGGGCCGGGGGCGGCAGGGCGGCCGCGCGGGCCGCGACCACCAGCCGGCCGCGCGACCAGTCGAGCCCCGCGTCCTCCCGTACCCCCAGGTCGGAGCGGAGGTCGGCCTCGCCGAGCGCGATGCCGCGCACGGCGGGATGGGCGGAGGCGACGGCGTACGCGTTCTCCACGGCGAGGGCGCTCTCCAGGAGCGGATAGAGGGGGAGGCCCGGGGCGAGGCCCGCGATCCGGTGGATGTCAGTGGCGTGTGTCACCTTGGGTACACGGAGACCGCAGAGGCCGGGGAGGGGGGTCAGGACGGGGATGTCGAGCGGGGTGTGGACGCGGACGTGCACCGGGACGGGGTGGACGTCCGCGAGGAGATCGGCCGTGGCCTCCAGGGCGTACGCCTTGCGGTCGGGGGCGACCGCGTCCTCCAGGTCCACGATGACGACGTCGGCGCCGGAGGCCAGGGCCTTGCGGACGACCTCGGGCCGGTCGCCGGGCGCGTACAGCCAGGTGAGGGGGGTGTGCGGCCCGGCGGTGCCGCTCGCGACGGGCGCGCCGGTCCGCTCGCGGGGGCCGCTGACCCTGCCCAGGTTCCGGACGCCGTGGGCGTGGGTGCCGCTCATACCGCCCCCTGCTCGCGCAGGGCGCCGATCTCGGCGGGGCTGAGGCCCAGTTCGGAGAGGACGGCGGCGGTGTCGGCGCCGTGCGGGCGGCCGGCCCAGCGGATGGCGCCGGGCGTCTCGGAGAGGCGGAAGAGGACGTTCTGCATCCTGATCGGCCCCAGCTCGGGGTCCGCCACCTCGGTGACGGTGCCGAGCGCCTGGTACTGCGGGTCTTCGAGGACGTCCCGGACGTCGTAGACGGGGGCGATGGCCGCCTCCGCCTTCTCGAAGGCGGCCATGGCCTCGTCGCGGGTGTGGCGGGCGATCCAGGAGCCGACCGCCTCGTCCAGGACGTCCGCGTGCGCGGCCCGGCCCGCGCCGTCGGCGAACCACGGCTCGGCGATCAGCTCCGGGCGGCCGACGAGGTTCAGGACCCGCTCCGCGATGGACTGCGCGGAGGTGGAGACGGCGACCCAGGAGCCGTCGGCGGTCCGGTAGGTGTTGCGCGGGGCGTTGTTGCGGGAGCGGTTGCCGGTGCGGGGCTGGACGTATCCGAGCTGGTCGTACCAGAGGGGGTGGGGTCCGATGACGGAGAGCATCGGTTCGATGATGGCCATGTCGACGACCTGGCCGCGGCCGGTCGTCGTCCTGGCGGTGAGCGCGGTCATCACGGCGTACGCGGTGGCCAGGGCGGCGATCGAGTCGGCCAGGCCGAAGGGGGGCAGGGTCGGGGGGCCGTCGGGCTCGCCGGTGATGGCGGCGAAGCCGCTCATCGCCTCGGCGAGGGTCCCGAAGCCGGGGCGGTGGGAGTACGGGCCGAACTGGCCGAAGCCGGTGACGCGGGCCAGGACCAGACGCGGGTTGGCGGCGGAGAGCTCCTCCCAGCCCAGGCCCCAGCGCTCCAGGGTGCCGGGGCGGAAGTTCTCCACGATCACGTCGGCGTCGGCGGCGAGCGCGAGGAGGGTGTCGCGGCCGCCCGGAGTGGACAGGTCGAGGGTGATCGTCCGCTTGTTGCGGCCGAGGACCTTCCACCACAGGCCGATGCCGTCCTTGGCGGGGCCGTGGCCGCGGGACGGGTCGGGCTTGCGGGGGTGTTCGACCTTGACGACGTCGGCGCCGAAGTCGCCCAGCATCATGGCGGCGAGCGGCCCGGCGAAGAGGGTCGCGAGGTCCAGGACGCGCAGTCCCTGGAGGGGAGGGACGGCGGGGGCGGAGCCGTCGGTGTTCGGCGCGGCGTCCGGCGCGGCGTCCGGTGTGCTCTCCGGCGCGGCCCTCGGCGTGGGGGGAGTCGTCATACGGGATCGGCCTCCAGGGAGTCGGGGGAGCGGAAGGCCGCTTCGATGTCGACGCGGTACGGCATCGAGGTCGACGCGCCCTCGCGCCGGACGGAGAGCGCGGCGGCGGTCTGCGCCCAGGCGAGCGCCTCCGGGGCGGGGCGGCCCTCGCCGAGGGCGACCGCGAGGGCGCCGGCGAAGGTGTCGCCGGCGCCGGTGGTGTCCACGGCCCTGACCCGGGGGGCGGGGACGGCGACCGGTTCGGTGCCGCGCGCCGCGTACAGGCTGCCGGCCGCGCCCAGGGTGATCACCACCTCGGGCACGTCCCGCAGCAGGGCCTCGGCGGCGGCGCGCGGGTCCGCGAGGCCGGTGAGCGCGGCGGCCTCGTGCTCGTTCGGCACCAACAGGTCGATGGAGGAGAGCAGTTCGGGCGGGAGCGGCTGGGCGGGGGAGGGGGTGAGGACGGTGCGGACGCCGAGCCGGCGGGCGGTGGCGGCGCCCTCGACGACGACGGGGAGGGGGAGTTCGAGCTGGAGGAGCAGGGTGTCGGCGGTGCCGATGAGGGCTTCGTCGCCGTGGGTGAGGGAGGTGACGGTGCCGTTGGCGCCGGGGACGACGACGATCGCGTTGCCGCCCTCGTCGTCCACGACGATGTGGGCGGTGCCCGAGGGGCCCTCGACGGTGCGCAGCAGGTCGGTGTCCACCGCGCAGTGCTCCAGGGTGGCCCGGAGCTGCGCCCCGAAGCCGTCCGTGCCGATCGCGCCGATCATGGCGACCGCGGCGCCGGCGCGGGCGGCGGCGACGGCCTGGTTGGCGCCCTTGCCGCCGGGGATCGTGCGGAAGGAGCGGCCGGTGACGGTCTCGCCGAGGGCCGGGGCCCTCGGTACGTAGGCGACGAGGTCCATGTTCGTGCTGCCGAGCACGACGATGCTGGTCATGGGCGTACTGCCTCCAGGTGTGTCAGTTCGGCCAGGGTGTCGAAACCGATCCCGTCGAAGGACGGGACCGAGGTCGCGAGGCGGTTCTTGAGGGGGGAGGTCCAGCGCTCGGGCAGCCGGTCGGGGTGCCCGGCGAGCAGCCCGGCGACCGAACCGGCGGTGGCGCCGTTGGAGTCGGTGTCCCAGCCGCCCGAGACCGCCGCGCAGACCGAGCGGGAGAAGTCGCCGTCGGCGTGGGTGAGGGCGGCGGCGAGCAGGGCGGCGTTGGGGACGGCATGCACCCAGTGGTACCCGCCGAGTTCGGCGTGCAGCCGGTCCACGACGGCGTCGAAGCCGGCGTGGGCGCGGGCGAGCGCGATCCCCCGGCGGACCGCCCGCGCCAGCCGGGAGCGCGGCGGGACCACGGCGAGCCCGGCGGCGAGCGCCCGGTGCACGTCGGCGGTGCCGGACGCGGCGGCGGCGACGGTGGCGGCGACGAACATGGCGCCGTACACGCCGTTGCCGGTGTGGGTGAGCACCGCGTCCCGGTGTGCCTGCGCGGCGGCGGCGACCGGGTCGCCCGGGTGGGTCCAGCCGTGCGCGTCGGCCCGGATCTGGGCGCCGATCCACTCGCGGAAGGGGTTGCGGCGGACGGCGGTCAGCGGGGGTTCGACCCCGTCGAGGAGGTTGCGGTAGGCGACGCGCTCGGCCGTGAAGGTGCGGCCGGCGGGGAGCTCGTCGAGCCAGAGGCGGGCGACGTCGGAGGTGGTGAAGCCGCGGCCGTACCGCTGGAGCAGGAGGAGGTTCAGGAGGGGGTAGTTGAGGTCGTCGTCCTCGGGCATGCCGTCGATGTTCTCGGCCAGGGAGGTGGCGGCGGAGCGCCGGTTCCAGGGGTGGGCGGCGAGCAGGGCGGGAGGCACGCCCCGGGCGGTGAACCAGGTGGTGAGGGGCCAGTTGCCGGCGGCGCGGGCGAGGGCGCGGATCGCGGGGAGGGGCAGCTTCTCGACGGGCTTGCCGAGCAGACACCCGACGGCCCGCCCGAGCCAGGCGGCGTGCAGCCGGGGGAGGAGGGCGGGATCGTCGGCGGGCCGGCTCCGCGCGGCCGGCGGCGGGGGGCTTCCGTGTGGGGAGTCCGGCAGCGGGGTTCGGGGTCGCTCGTCGTCCTCGGTTTCGGCTTCGCCGTGAGGAGGGCCGGTGGGGGCGGTGGTCAGGGCCAGGATGTCCGGGAGGGCGGTCGGTTCGTGTTCCGCGAGGGGGCTCGGGAGGGCGGCCAGGGCGTCCAGGAGTTCTTCCGCCAGGGGGCGGAGGTCCGGGCGGGGGACGGGGGAGGCGCCGGCCGCGGCCGGGGCGGGCGGGCCGCCCGCCGCCGCCCAGCGGGCCGCCTGGGCGCGGGCGTCGCGGCCGTCCTCCGCCGCCTGCCGCAGCTCGTGGCCCACCAGGTCCTCCGGCTGCACCCAGGTCACACGGAGGTTCACCGGTCCCCGCTCGTCAGCGCCGCGAACGCCGACTCGTGGGCCCGGCGCGCCTCCGCGTCCCGCGCGAAGACCTCGCGGGCGACCCCGGCCAGGGCCCGTGCCGGGGCGTGCAGGTCGAGGCGGCTCGCCTCCGCCACCCGCTTCGCCCACTCGGCGGGCACGGCCGCCTCGCCGTGCAGCGCGCCCACGATCGCACCCGCCATCGTGGCGATCGAGTCGCAGTCCCGGCCGTAGTTGACCGCGCCCAGGACCGTGCGCCGGAAGTCGCCCCCGCCGACCAGCAGCATCCCCAGGGCGATCGGCAGCTCCTCGATGGCGTGGAGCCGGGAGGGCCGCCGGGCGCCGAGGGACGGCGCGCGGTAGTCCGGGCCGACCGTGTCGAAGGGGGCGACCGCCCTGCGCAGGGGAGCGAGGGCGGTCTCGAAGTCCGTGTGGCCGGCGGCCGCCTCGGCCACCGCCTCGATCGCCGCCTCCGTGCCGTCCTTCGCCAGGGACAGGGCCGCCTCCACGACCGAGGTCGGCGTCGCGCCCGGCACGCAGGCCGCCGCCACCGCCGCCGCGAACACGCCCGCCGCCTCCCGGCCGTACGAGGACTGGTGCGCCCCCGCCAGATCGAGGGCCTCGGCGTAGGCGGCCGGCGGATTGGCGGCGTTGACGAGTCCGACCGGCGCCATGTACATCGCGGCGCCGCAGTTGACGATGTTGCCGCTGCCGGCCTCGCGCGGGTCCACGTGCCCGTAGTGGAGCCGGGTCACGATCCACTTCTCGGCGAGGAAGATCCGCTGGAGCGGCAGCGCCTCCGCCTCCAGCTCCGGGATCCAGACGGGGGAGTTCATCAGCTCGGGGACGAGGTGGTCCGCGGCGGCGTACGCGTCGAGGTGGCCGCGGACCTTCTCGTACACCCGGATCAGGGTGTGGGTCATCAAGGTGTCGTCGGTGACGTGCCCGTCGCCCTTGTGGTACGGGGCGATGGGGCGGGCGGTGCGCCAGGCGTCGCCGTTCCAGGGGCCGACGATCCCGGTGACGCGGCCGCCGTGGCGTTCCAGGATCTGCTCGGGGGTGTAGCCCTCGACGGGGCCGCCGAGCGCGTCGCCGACGGCGGCCCCGAGGAGGCTTCCGGTGATCCGGTCATCCAGGGTGGGAACGGCCGGCGTGCTCGGTGCGGTCGGTGTGCTTGGCGTGCTCGGCATGCCCGGCGTGCTCGGTGTGCGTACAGCCGGGTTGGGCACGTCCAGTGTGGGTTCCATGTCGGAATTGTCCACCTGGGGCGGCCGGTTCCGTGGCTCCGAGCAGCCCGGCGAGTTCCACCAGGTCCGTCCCCGCGAGCCGGGGCAGCGCGCAGCCCGCGAGGGTCCGGCAGGCCTCGCGCCAGCTCGCCGGGACCGAACGGCCGCCGCCGAGCGCTCCGGTGAGGGCGCCCGCGAGCGCCGGGGCCGAGTCCGCGACCCGGGAGAGGCAGGCGGCGGCCGGTACCGCGGCCGTCATCTCGCCCCGGGCGGCGAGGGAGAGGGCGAGGGCCACGGGTACGGTCTCGGCGGCGGCGACGCCGTAGCTGTAGACGTGGTCCACGATCCGGTGCTCCAGGAGCGGGACGAGGGCGAAGGCCGAGTCGGCGGCCCGGGCGAGCTCCACGGCGTGCCGGGCGTTGCGGCCGATCTCGGTGGCGGGCGGGAGTTCGGCGAGCGCCGCCCCGACGGCCTCCTCGGCGCTCGCCCCGCCGAGGGCCGCGGCGACCGCCGCCGCCGTGGCGCGGGCGCCGTGCACGCCGTCGCCGTCCTGGGTGTACCGGGCGTCGAACTCCGCGAGTTCGGCGGCGGCGCGCGGGTCGCCCGGGTGGACGAGGGCCAGGACGGCTGCCCGTACGCAGGCGGCGTCGTCGAAGTAGTGCGGGTTGTCGTGCCCGGTCGCGGGCGGGCGCAGACCGGTGGCGAGGTTGCCGAGTCCGGCGCGGACGGAGATCCGGGCGCGGAGGGGGAGGACGGCGGACTCGATCTCGGGGGCGCGGTCGGCGGCGGCCGCGACCTGTCCCGCGAGGGCGTTCCAGGCGAGGTCCACGGCGGCGCGGAGCCGGCGCTCCGGGGGGAGCCCGGCGAGGGCGGGGGCGGTGGAGGCGAGGATCGCCTCGGCGGTGAAGACCGCCCACTCGGCGTCGTCGGAGGGGCCGAGCCGGAGCGGCTCGGGGGGCTGGTTGAGGGCGATGGGGACGGGGAGGGTGGTCGTCGCGTTCTGCTCCGCGAAGGTGTCGAGCTCCCGGGTGAGGCGGCGGGTCCACTCGGGCATCCGCGCGGCCCGGTGCCGGGCGGCGGGCCACCCGGCGGCGTCGCCCGCGGCGAGCCCGAGGAGGAGGCCTTCGATCGCGTCGCGGCCCGCCCCGGCGGGTGCCTGGACGGTCGGTGCGGTGACCTGGGCGGTCGGCATCGAGATGCGGCCATGCGTGTCCCGTGCCGGGGGCGCCGCCCGGCCCTCGTGCGCCTCGTCCAGCAGACTGGTGCCCCGCGCCGGGGCCTGCGCCCACCCTCCCCCGGAGGGGGGACCCCCGCGCCCGGCGGGACGGTCGCCCACAGGGGTGGCGGCGGTGGTGTCCGTGCCCGGGGTGGCGGCGAGGCCCGCCCCCCGTGCGGTGCCGCCCGTAGGGGTGGTGCTGTTCGCGGGGGTGGTGGTGGTGTCCGTGCCCGGTGCCGTGCTGGCCACGGGGGTGGTGGCGAGGCCCGTTCCCCGTGCGGTGCTGTTCGCGGGGGTGGTGGTGGTGTCCGTGCCCGGTGCCGTGCCGGCCACGGGGGTGGTGGCGAGGCCCGTCCCTCGTGCGGTGCTGCTCGTAGGGGTGGTGGTGGTGTCCGTGCCCGGTGCCGTGCCGGCCGCGGGGGTGGCGGTGAGGCCGGCTCCCGGGCCGGTGGGCGCGGGCGGGGTGGCGCCGGGGGCCGGAGCCGTACCCGCGGAGGGGACGGGAGCTCCCACGGCGGAGGCGGCTGCCGGGGCGCTCGGGGTGGCGCCCGCGCCCGTGGCGGTGCCGGGGGCGCCCGGGCCCGCGGTCGTGCCGGCTCCCGCCACCGTCGTCCCCGTCCCCGGCGGGGCCGGCGGGTTCGCGTCCGGGTTCACGCCGCCTCCTCCGGGGTCAGCAGGTCCGCGACGTCCAGGACGTGGTAGCCGCGCATCGAGGGCAGGCAGCTGCCGGTGACCGGGGCGATGGCCGCGGCCCACTCCGCCGGGATCGCCCGGACGCCCGACATCGCGCCCGACAGTGCGCCCGCGACCGCCGCCGTGGTGTCGGCGTCGCGGCCCATGTTGACGGCGGTCAGGACGGCCGTGCGGAAGTCCCCCCGGGCCGCCGCGAAGGCGCCGAACGCCAGGCCCACCGCCTCCGGGGCCAGGTCGGTCCACGGGTAGCCGCCGATGACGACCGCCGAGCGGACCTGGCGCTCGCGGACGAGCGGGTCCGGCTGGACCCGCTGGGCCGCCACGACCGCGCGGCGCAGCGAGCGGGCCGTCCACGAGTCCATCGGGACGGCGGAGAGCGCCGCCGCGATCACCGACGTCACGCTCGCCCCCGCCATCGCGGCCGCGACCCCCGCCGCGACCGCCTGGCCGCCGTAGATGCCCTCGCCCTCGTGGCTGACGCTGCCGTCGATCGCGACGAGCCGGGCCGCCTCCGCCGGCCGCCCGGCGGCGAACACCCCGAACGGCGCCGCGCGCATCGCGAGGCCGTCGCTCCAGGCGTGCCGGTGCTGCGCGGAGATCGGCGCCGCGAGCCCCCGCCGCAGGTTCTCCAGGGTGCCCCGCTCCGAGAAGCCCGCGCCCCGGAAAGGGCCTTCGTCGAGGTCGGCGATCCAGCGGTGCCAGGCCCGCTCGACGTGGCGGACGGTGAGGGCCGAGCCGTGCCGGGCGAGCAGCAGCCCCGAGAAGACGGCGTACTCGGTGTCGTCCGTGCCCGCCGGGCTCTCCGTCACGAAGCCCTCGATCCGGCCCCAGCGGCGGCGGATCTCGGAGGGCCGCATGTTCTCGGCGGGCGCGCCGAGCGCGTCGCCGACGGCGAGGCCGAGGAGTGCCCCCCTCGCCCGTTCCCGCGTATCGCATGCCGTGGTGGTGACCATGTGCGGCGGCTCCTTCCTCGGGGAGGCGCACCGTCGGCGCCCCGTCGCCTGGATCTGTGCCACCACGGCCCGCGAACTCGCCGAAGAAACGTCTCTGTCACCCGCCTGACACCCCGCCAGGAACCGGCCCACCGGTGAGGCGAGCCTCAGTAAGTACGGCCTGCCTTGCTGGCGCGCCCCTTACATCGAGCGTATTTTCGAGGGTAGTCGAGGGGGAGGCGGGCCCGTTCCGGTCCGCCCCGGAGGAGGGGAGCACCATGTCCGTCATCGAGGCCCAGGCGCCACTGCACGAGGCCCACCGCGACAACCACACGCACCGTGACGTGAACGGAGGTTGGCTGCGTCCGGCGGTCTTCGGCGCGATGGACGGACTCGTCTCCAACCTCGCCCTGATGACCGGCGTCGCCGGCGGCGCGGTCTCCTCCGGCACCGTCGCCGTCACCGGCCTCGCGGGCCTCGCCGCCGGCGCCTTCTCCATGGCCGCCGGCGAGTACACCTCCGTCGCCTCGCAGCGCGAACTCGTCCAGGCCGAACTGGACGTCGAGCGGAGCCAGTTGCGCAAGCATCCCGTCGACGAGATGGAGGAGCTCGCCGCGCTCTACGTCTCCCGGGGCGTCGAGCCCGCCCTCGCCCGCGAGGTCGCGATGCAGCTCTCGAAGGACCCCGAGCAGGCCCTGGAGATCCACGCCCGCGAGGAGCTGGGCATCGACCCCGACGACCTGCCGTCGCCGGCGGTGGCCGCCGTCTCGTCGTTCGGCTCGTTCGCGCTCGGCGCGCTGCTGCCCGTCCTGCCGTACCTGCTCGGGGCGACCGCCCTCTGGCCGGCCGTGCTGCTCGCCCTCCTCGGGCTCTTCGCCTGCGGCGCCCTGGTGGCCCGGGTGACCGCGCGCGGCTGGCTCTTCAGCGGCCTGCGCCAGCTCGCCCTCGGCGGCGCCGCGGCGGCCGTCACGTACGGACTCGGCATGCTCTTCGGCGCCGCCCTGTAGCCCCGGGGTCCCGGGGCGCCCCCTCTTTTCCGTACACAAGCCGCACATCGCCTGTGACGTATCTCCCTGGCCCGATCCGCCGTCGCGATGAGACACTATGCGGAGCGCCACATACCTAGCCGGTTACCCGGCGGTTTCGGACCTGTGACCAACGGGAAAGAGGCATGAGCGCCAGTGGGCAACGAAGCCCACCCGGCGACGGTTCGCCGGAGGTCCGGAGTCCCTTCGGGCCCCCTCGATCCGTCCCCCGCGGGACAGTGCCTGTCGCCGCACCCCACAGGTGAACCAGTACCACCGCTGCGTATCGGCGGTGTCCGCATGTTGGAACGTGCTATCCGCTTCGCGAGAAGCCAGCCATCATGTAACCTGCACGAAATTTCGCGGAGGGCCAACGTCGTCCCTCGGCATCTGCACATGCCACGACGACGACGGGAGAGCCGATGCGTTCCGACGCCTGGTCGCCCATGGACGGTCGCCCCGCTCCGCAGGGGATGTACGACCCCCGTAACGAACACGACGCCTGCGGCGTCGGGTTCGTGGCCACCCTCACCGGTGTAGCCAGCCACGCGCTGGTGGAGCAGGCGCTGACCGTACTGCGCAACCTCGAACACCGCGGCGCCACCGGCGCCGAGGCCGACTCCGGTGACGGCGCGGGCATCCTGCTCCAGGTCCCGGACGCCTTCCTCCGCGAGGTCGCCGGATTCGAGCTCCCCGAGGCCGGCGCGTACGCCGTCGGCATCGCCTTCCTCCCCGAGGACGGCATCGACGCCACCGTCGCGAAGATCGAGGCCGTCGCCGCCGAGGAGGGCCTGAACGTCCTCGGCTGGCGCGAGGTCCCCGTCGCCCCCGAGCTGCTCGGCGCCTCCGCCCGGTCCACCATGCCGGTCTTCCGCCAGCTCTTCGTGGCGGACGCCGCCGGCGCGGCCACCGGCATCGCGCTCGACCGCAAGGCCTTCGTCCTGCGCAAGCGCGCCGAGCGCGAGGCCGCGACCTACTTCCCGTCGCTCTCCGCCCGCACCCTCGTCTACAAGGGCATGCTGACCACCGGCCAGCTGGAGCCCTTCTTCCCGGACCTGTCGGACCGCCGCTGCGCCACCGCCGTGGCCCTGGTCCACTCCCGGTTCTCCACCAACACCTTCCCGAGCTGGCCGCTGGCCCACCCGTACCGCTTCGTCGCCCACAACGGTGAGATCAACACCGTCAAGGGCAACCGGAACTGGATGACGGCCCGCGAGGCCCAGCTCGCCTCCGACGTCTTCGGAGAGGGCTCGCTGGACCGGATCTTCCCGATCTGCACCCCGGACGCCTCCGACTCGGCCTCCTTCGACGAGGTCCTGGAGCTGCTCCACCTCGGCGGCCGCTCCCTGCCCCACGCGGTCCTCATGATGGTCCCGGAGGCGTGGGAGAACCACGAGAGCATGGACCCGGCCCGCCGCGCCTTCTACCAGTACCACTCCACGATGATGGAGCCCTGGGACGGCCCGGCCTGCGTCACCTTCACCGACGGCGTCCAGGTCGGCGCGGTCCTCGACCGCAACGGTCTGCGCCCCGGCCGCTACTGGGTCACCGACGACGGCCTCGTCGTCCTCTCCTCCGAGGTCGGCGTCCTCGACATCGACCCCGCCAAGGTCGTCCGCAAGGGCCGCCTCCAGCCCGGCAGGATGTTCCTCGTCGACACCGCCGAGCACCGCATCGTCGAGGACGACGAGATCAAGGCCGCCCTCGCCGCCGAGCACCCCTACGCGGAGTGGCTGGAGACCGGCGAGATCGAGCTCTCCGACCTCCCCGAGCGCGAGCACGTCGTCCACACCCACGCCTCGGTCACCCGCCGCCAGCAGACCTTCGGCTACACCGAGGAGGAGCTGCGCGTCATCCTCGCCCCGATGGCCCGCACCGGCGGCGAGCCCCTCGGCTCCATGGGCACGGACTCCCCGATCGCGGCCCTGTCCGCCCGCCCCCGCCTGCTCTTCGACTACTTCACCCAGCTCTTCGCGCAGGTCACCAACCCGCCGCTGGACGCCATCCGCGAGGAGCTCGTCACCTCGCTGCGCTCCTCCCTCGGCCCCCAGGGCAACCTCCTCGAGCCGACCGCCGTGTCGTGTCGCAGCGTCACCCTGCCCTTCCCGGTGATCGACAACGACGAGCTGGCCAAGCTCGTCCACATCAACGCCGACGGCGACATGCCCGGCATGAAGGCCGCGACCCTCTCCGGCCTCTACCGGGTCTCCGGCGGCGGCGACGCCCTCGCCGCCCGCATCGAGGAGATCTGCGCCGAGGCCGACACCGCCATCGAGGGCGGCGCCCGCCTCATCGTGCTCTCCGACCGGCACTCCGACGCCGAGCACGCCCCGATCCCCTCGCTGCTGCTCACCGCGGCCGTCCACCACCACCTCATCCGCACCAAGCAGCGGACCAAGGTGGGCCTGCTCATCGAGGCCGGCGACGTCCGCGAGGTCCACCACGTCGCCCTGCTCATCGGCTACGGCGCCGCCGCCGTCAACCCGTACCTCGCCATGGAGTCCGTCGAGGACCTGGTCCGCGCCGGCACCTTCATCGAGGGCCTGGAGCCCGAGCAGGCCATCCGGAACCTCATCCACGCCCTCGGCAAGGGCGTCCTCAAGGTCATGTCCAAGATGGGCATCTCCACCGTCGCCTCCTACCGCGGCGCCCAGGTCTTCGAGGCCGTCGGCCTCGACGACGAGTTCGTCGCCACGTACTTCAACGGCACCGCCACCAAGATCGGCGGCGCCGGCCTCGACGTCGTCGCCAAGGAGGTCGCCGCCCGCCACGCCAAGGCGTACCCCGCCTCCGGCGTCCCCTCGGCGCACCGCGCCCTGGAGATCGGCGGCGAGTACCAGTGGCGCCGCGAGGGCGAGCCGCACCTGTTCGACCCGGAGACCGTCTTCCGCCTCCAGCACGCCACGCGCACCAAGCGGTACGACATCTTCAAGAAGTACACCGACCGGGTGAACGAGCAGTCCGAGCGGCTGATGACCCTCCGCGGCCTCTTCGGCTTCGCCGCCGAGGGCCGCACCCCGATCCCCCTCGACGAGGTCGAGCCCGCCTCCGAGATCGTCAAGCGCTTCTCCACCGGCGCCATGTCGTACGGCTCCATCTCCAAGGAGGCGCACGAGACCCTGGCCATCGCCATGAACCGGCTCGGTGGCAAGTCCAACACCGGCGAGGGCGGCGAGGACCCGGAGCGCCTGTACGACCCGGAGCGCCGCTCCTCCATCAAGCAGGTCGCCTCCGGCCGCTTCGGCGTCACCAGCGAGTACCTGGTCAACGCCGACGACATCCAGATCAAGATGGCCCAGGGCGCCAAGCCCGGCGAGGGCGGCCAGCTGCCCGGCCACAAGGTCTACCCGTGGGTCGCCAAGACGCGTCACTCGACGCCCGGCGTCGGCCTGATCTCCCCGCCGCCGCACCACGACATCTACTCCATCGAGGACCTGGCGCAGCTGATCCACGACCTCAAGAACGCCAACCCGGTCGCCCGCATCCACGTGAAGCTGGTCTCCGAGGTCGGCGTCGGCACGGTCGCCGCGGGCGTCTCCAAGGCCCACGCGGACGTCGTCCTCATCTCCGGTCACGACGGCGGCACGGGCGCCAGCCCGCTGACCTCCCTCAAGCACGCGGGCGGCCCCTGGGAGCTCGGCCTCGCCGAGACCCAGCAGACCCTGCTGCTCAACGGCCTGCGCGACCGGATCGTCGTCCAGACCGACGGCCAGCTCAAGACCGGCCGCGACGTCGTCATCGCCGCGCTGCTCGGCGCCGAGGAGTTCGGCTTCGCCACCGCGCCGCTCGTCGTCTCCGGCTGCGTCATGATGCGCGTCTGCCACCTCGACACCTGCCCGGTCGGCATCGCCACCCAGAACCCGGTCCTGCGCGACCGCTTCTCCGGCAAGGCCGAGTACGTCGTCAACTTCTTCGAGTTCATCGCCGAGGAGGTCCGCGAGCTCCTCGCCGAGCTGGGCTTCCGCACCCTCGAAGAGGCCGTCGGCCACGCCGAGCTGCTCGACACCAGCCGCGCCGTCACCCACTGGAAGGCCCAGGGCCTCGACCTGGAGCCCCTCTTCCACGTGCCGGACCTCCCGGAGGGCGCGGTCCGCCACGCCCTGGTCGAGCAGGACCACGGCCTGGAGAAGGCCCTCGACAACCAGCTGATCGAGCTGGCCGCCGAGGCCCTGAACGCCCCCTCCGCCGAGCAGGCCCAGCCGGTCCGCGCCCAGGTCGCCATCCGCAACATCAACCGCACGGTCGGCACCATGCTCGGCCACCAGGTCACCAAGAGGTTCGGCGGCGCCGGCCTCCCGGCCGACACGATCGACATCACCTTCACCGGTTCCGCCGGCCAGTCCTTCGGCGCCTTCCTGCCGAGCGGTGTCACCCTCCGCCTGGAGGGCGACGCCAACGACTACGTCGGCAAGGGCCTCTCCGGCGGCCGCGTGATCGTCCGCCCCGACCGGGGCGCCGACCACCTGGCCGAGTACTCCACCATCGCGGGCAACACCATCGCGTACGGCGCGACCGGCGGCGAACTGTTCCTCCGCGGCCGCACCGGCGAGCGCTTCTGCGTCCGCAACTCCGGCGCCCTCGTCGTCTCCGAGGGCGTGGGCGACCACGGCTGCGAGTACATGACCGGCGGCACGGCCGTCGTCCTCGGCGAGACCGGACGCAACTTCGCGGCCGGCATGTCGGGCGGCGTCGCCTACGTGATCGACCTCGACCGGGACAACGTCAACTCCGGCAACCTGGGGGCGATCGAGGCCCTGTCGGCCACCGACGCCGCCTGGCTGCACGACGTCGTGCGCCGCCACCACGAGGAGACCGGCTCCACCGTCGCCGAGAAGCTCCTCGCCGACTGGGACGCCGCGGCGACCCGGTTCAGCAAGATCATCCCCACCACGTACAAGGCAGTGCTCGCCGCCAAGGACGCCGCTGAGCTCGCCGGTCTCTCCGAGGCCGAGACCACCGAGAAGATGATGGAGGCGGCGACCCATGGCTGATCCGAAGGGCTTCCTCACCACCGGCCGCGAGGTCGCCGAGACCCGTCCCGTCGCCGAGCGCGTCCGCGACTGGAACGAGGTCTACGTCCCCGGCTCCCTGCTGCCGATCATCAGCAAGCAGGCCGGCCGCTGCATGGACTGCGGCATCCCGTTCTGCCACAACGGCTGCCCCCTCGGGAACCTGATCCCCGAGTGGAACGACTACGCCTACCGCGAGGACTGGTCGGCGGCGCAGGAGCGCCTGCACGCCACCAACAACTTCCCGGAGTTCACCGGCCGCCTCTGCCCGGCGCCCTGCGAGTCCGCGTGCGTGCTCGGCATCAACCAGCCGGCCGTCACCATCAAGAACGTCGAAGTCTCCATCATCGACAAGGCCTGGGACGGGGGCGACGTCAAGCCGCAGGTGCCCGAGCGCCTCTCCGGCAAGACCGCCGCCGTCATCGGCTCCGGCCCGGCCGGCCTCGCCGCCGCCCAGCAGCTCACCCGGGCCGGCCACACCGTGGTCGTGTACGAGCGCGCCGACCGCATCGGCGGCCTGCTGCGCTACGGCATCCCCGAGTTCAAGATGGAGAAGCGGCACATCAACCGCCGCATCGAGCAGATGCGCGCGGAGGGCACCAAGTTCCGCACCGGCATCGAGATCGGCCGCGACCTGACGGCGACGGACCTGCGCAAGCGGTTCGACGCGGTCGTCATCGCCGCCGGCGCCACCACCGCCCGCGACCTGCCCGTCCCCGGCCGCGAGCTGAACGGCATCCACCAGGCGATGGAGTACCTGCCGCTCGCCAACAAGGTGGTCGAGGGCGACTTCGTCGCCCCGCCGATCACCGCCGAGGGCAAGCACGTCGTCGTCATCGGCGGCGGCGACACCGGCGCCGACTGCGTCGGCACCGCCCACCGCCAGGGCGCGGCCTCCGTCACGCAGCTGGAGATCATGCCCCGCCCGGGCGAGGAGCGGAACGCCGGCCAGCCCTGGCCGACCTTCCCCATGCTGTACAAGGTCACCTCGGCGCACGAGGAGGGCGGCGAGCGGGTCTACTCCGTCTCCACCACCCACTTCGAGGGCGACGAGGACGGCAACGTCCAGTTCCTCCACCTCGTGGAGGTCGAGTTCGTCGACGGCAAGCTGACCCAGAAGCCGGGCACGGAGCGGAAGATCCCCGCCCAGCTGGTCACCCTCGCCATGGGCTTCACCGGCACGGACGTCCAGAACGGCCTGGTCTCCCAGTTCGGCCTGGAGCTGGACGAGCGCGGCAACATCGCCCGCGACGCGGACTTCGCCACCAACGTCGACGGCGTCTTCGTCGCCGGCGACGCGGGCCGCGGCCAGTCGCTCATCGTCTGGGCCATCGCCGAGGGCCGCTCCGCCGCCCGCGGCGTGGACCGGTACCTGACCGGTGCCAGCTCCCTGCCGGCCCCGATCCGCCCGACGGACCGGGCCCTGACGGTCTGACCCGACCGGATCACCCCCCGAACGTCCCGTACAACGACGTACGGAACTGAGCGCGGCGCCCCCCGACCTGTCCCCGACCGGACGACTGGGTGGGCGCCGCGGCGCGTCCGGAGGCTGCCGTACGCTCGACGGACGGCACCGTACGGGGGAGCATTCATGGCACTGAGCCTGCGGAAGGTCGAGGAGACCGCGCCCGCGCTCGTGAGCCTCTACAAGTCGGCGGGGGAGTCGCTGCGGCGGCACGGGATCGACGGGCAGCGGGTCGCCGTCCACCTGGTCCTCGACTACTCCGGGTCGATGAGGCCGTACTACGCGAGCGGTGCCGTGCAGGCGCTCGCGGACCGGGTGCTCGGGCTCTCCGCGCACCTGGACGACGACGGGCGGGTGCCCGTGGTGTTCTTCTCGACCGACGTCGACGCCGAGACCGAGATCCGGCTCGACGCCCACGAGGGGCGGATCGACCGGATCGTCGCCGGGCTCGGGCACATGGGGAGGACGAGCTACCACCTGGCCATGGACGCGGTCGTCGACCACTACCTGGACAGCGGCTCCACCGCGCCCGCGCTCGTCGTCTTCCAGACCGACGGCGGGCCGATCGACAAGCTCGCCGCCGAGCGGTACGTGTGCAAGGCGGCCCGGCTGCCGCTCTTCTGGCAGTTCATCGGATTCGGCGACCCCGGCAGCCGGCAGTTCGACTTCCTGCGCAGGCTGGACGAGCTGGACGTGCCGGGGAAGCGGCCCGTCGACAACGCCGGGTTCTTCCACGCGGGACAGGACCCGAGCCGGGTCCCGGACGCCGAGCTGTACGACCGGCTCGTCTCCGGGTTCCCGGCATGGCTCGCCGCCGCCCGGGAGCGGGGCGTCGTCCGGGGGTGAGGGGCCGGAAACCGGTGGTCGCGGCCCGGGTCCGGCGGGGATCATGACGCCATGACCTCTCTCGTACGCCACGTGACCATCGACTGCGCCGACGCCTACTCCCTCGCCTCCTTCTGGGCCCGGGTCCTCGACTCCCGGCTCTCCGACGACGACAAGCCCGGCGACCCGGAGGCGCTCGTGGAGTCGCCCGGGGCCTCCCTCCTCTTCATCCAGGTGCCCGAGCCGAAGGCCGTGAAGAACCGGGTCCACCTCGACCTCCAGCCGCAGGACCGCACCCGCGACGAGGAGGTCGAGCGGCTGATCGGCCTCGGCGCGACCCTGCTCGACGACCGCCGGAACCCGGACGGCACCGGCTGGGCCACCCTGGGGGACCCCGAGGGGAACGAGTTCTGCGTCGAGCGCGGCCGGGCGGAGCGCGAGGCCGCCGCCTCCTGACGAGGCCGCCTCCCGACCCCCGTACGACCGGGGCGGACGGAAACCGGACAGCGGCGGGGACGTCCGGACCTCCGGGCGGGCGGTCGAGGTCACCGACCCCGGCGTCCTGGAGCGGTACGCCGCCGGGGCGGCCCGCGTGGACGACCCGGCGGCGGCGACGACGCCCCGCCCCGCCGGGACGCCCCCGGTCTGTGAGGTGGACCACGTCGGGGGCGGCTGGGCTGGGCCGATCCGTCCGGGCATCGGGCGGGCGGGGCGGGAAGGTCCCGGGGCGCACTATTGTTCCGGTAGAGAAGGCCGGGACCTCCCAGGGAGCGTTCCGGCAGCAGCAGACAGACCGGGGCCCGCACCGCGCGCCCCGGACAGAGCAGCCGGGGCCCGCATCGCGCAGGTGCGGGCCCCGGCTGCGCCGCGCACCCGGCCAGCAGGGCTCGGCGGCGCACCGGCCAGAAAGGCACGAATGACCCGCTCCGAGCGCCCCCACAAGCGCGGCCCCCGCACCGCGCAGGCGAAGTCCACGTCCCAGCCGAAGGCCTCCCGCGGCGGCCGCCGTCCCGCCGCGCCCCCGCCGCCGAGCGAGTTCACGCCGCCGGTGTCGGTGACGCCCGCGCTGCCCCCGGTGGCCTCCTTCGCCGACCTCGACATGCCCGAGGGCCTGCTGCGGACCCTCGGTGAGCAGGGCGTCACGGAGCCGTTCCCGATCCAGGCCGCGACCCTGCCGAACTCGCTCGCGGGCCGCGACGTGCTCGGCCGGGGCCGCACCGGCTCCGGCAAGACCCTCGCCTTCGGCCTCGCCCTGCTCGCCCGCACCGCGGGCCGCCGCGCCGAGCCGACCGCGCCCCTCGCCCTCGTCCTGGTGCCCACGCGCGAGCTCGCCCAGCAGGTCACCGACGCCCTCACCCCGTACGCCGGGGCCCTGCGGCTGCGGATCACCACCGTCGTCGGCGGCATGTCGATCACCCGGCAGTCGTCCTCGCTGCGGCGCGGCGCCGAGGTGCTCATCGCCACCCCCGGCCGCCTCGCGGACCTCATCGACCGCGGCGACTGCCGGCTCGACCGGGTCGCCGTGACCGTCCTGGACGAGGCCGACCAGATGGCCGACATGGGCTTCCTGCCGCAGGTCACCAAGCTCCTGAAGCAGGTCGAGCCGGGCGGCCAGCGCCTGCTGTTCTCGGCCACCCTCGACCGGAACATCGACCGCCTGGTCAAGATGTTCCTGGACGACCCGGTCGTGCACTCCGTCGACCCGTCGGCCGGCGCGGTCACCACCATGGAGCACCACGTCCTGTACGTGGCCGACGAGACCGACAAGAAGGCCGTCACGCTGCGGATCGCGGCCCGCGACGGGCGCACGATCCTCTTCCTCGACACCAAGCGGTCCGTGGACCGGCTCGTCAAGCGGCTCCTCGCCAACGGCGTGCGGGCCTCGGGCCTGCACGGCGGGCGCTCGCAGCCGCAGCGCAACCGGACCCTGGACCAGTTCAAGAACGGTCAGGTCACCACGCTCGTCGCGACGAACGTGGCGGCCCGCGGCATCCACGTCGACGACCTCGACATGGTCGTGAACGTCGACCCGCCGATGGACCACAAGGACTATCTGCACCGCGGCGGCCGCACCGCCCGCGCCGGCGAGTCCGGCAGCGTCTTCACCCTGGTCCTGCCCGACCAGAAGCGCGACATGGGCCGGCTGATGTCCAACGCGGGCATCAGCCCCCGCACGGCGCAGATCAAGTCCAGCGACGAGGAGCTGGCCGAGCTCACCGGCGCCCGGGAGCCCTCGGGCGTCCCGGTCGTCATCGAGACCCCGCAGCCCACCCCGCCCCGCAAGCCGGCGGGCGGCGGCAGCGGCAGCGGCAGTGGCGGCGGTCGCCGCCGTCGCCGCCCGGCCGCCTCCACCGGGACCGGCGCGTCCACCGGCTCGGCGCGCGGCTCCGCCTCCGGTACGGGTACGGGCGGGGGCCGCGGTTCCGGTACGGGCGGCGGCCGTGCCGCCGGTACGGGCCGGGGCGCGGGCACCGGTCGCGCCGCCGCCTCCGCCGGGGGCGGTCGCGGCGGGCGCCGGACGGCGGGCGCGGGCCGCCCCCGCGGTCCCCGGCAGCGGCCGGCCGACAACACGTAATCCCGTACGGGATCCGGACGCGGGCGGTGTCGTGACCACGGCGCCGCCCGCTTCCGTCACCGCACGCGCCCCGTCTTCACAGGTCCCGTACGTACGGGAACGAGCGGTCAACATCCGGGGAATGGAAGCCCGTCGGGGTTCCCCGCCGGAATCCACGCGCATCATCATCACAGGCATGCGAATCCCCCCTCGGTTCACCCTCGCCGGCGGTGTCGCCACCGCCCTCCTGTCCTCCCTCCTCCTCGGCGCCCCGGCCACCGCCGCCCCGGCCCCCGGGCCCGCCCCCCTCTCCGCCCGCGCCGTCGTCGCGGCCGTCGGGGACGTCTGCTACTCCGACCTGCCCTCCCAGGCCCACACCACCCTCGGCCTGATCGACGCGGGCGGCCCCTTCCCGTACCGCCAGGACGGCTCCGTCTTCCAGAACAGGGAGGGGATCCTGCCCTCCCGCGCGTCCGGCTACTACCACGAGTACACGGTGAAGACCCCGGGCTCCACGACCCGGGGCGCCCGTCGGATCGTCACCGGGAACGCGGCCCGGGAGGACTACTACACCGCCGACCACTACGCCTCGTTCGACCTGATCGACCACGGCTGCTGAGCGCCCGGCGGTCTCAGGTGCGGCGCGGGGCCGTCCACTCCAGACGGGTCCTGACCCGGGGGTCCCGGACGTGTTCGAGGGCGGCGAGCGCCGTCTCGCGCGCCGCGCCGTCCGCCTCGCCGTCCGCGAGGACCGCCGCGAGCGCGTCGACGGCGCGCGGGTCCTGGCGGATCGCGAGCCCGCGCGCCGCCTCCGCCGCCGTCTCCGGGTCGGGGTCGTCGAGCCGTTCGGCCAGGCCCTCCCGTACGAGCGGGGTGTCGTCGGGCAGTTCGGCGAGCGCGAGCGTCGCCCAGTCCCGCACCCGGGCGTCGCCGTCCCGGCTCAGCGCGAGCAGCACCCCCAGGGCCTCGACGTGCCCGGCCGGGACGATTCCGGCCAGGGCGCTCGCGACGGCCCCGCGCACCACCGCGTCGGGATGCCCGGCGGCCGCGAGCAGTTCGGGCACGGCCGCCGGGTCACCGCACCGCCCGAGCGCCGTCACCACCGACAGGACGGGCTCCCGCGCGGTACCCGCCGTGCCCGCCGGCTCCGCCGCGAGCCGCCGCAGGACCGGCAGGGCGCTCTGCGCGAACCCCGGAAGGGCGCCCAGGACCCGCGCGCCGAGGGCCCGCCGCAGCGGGTCGCGGTAGGCGCACCAGCCGGCCGCCGCCACGAAGGTCTCCTCGTCGGCCCGGCCCGCCAGCTCGGCCACCGCGGTCGTCCAGTCGTCCAGTGCGGGGTCGCCGCACCGCAGCGCCCGCGCCGCCAGCTCCTCGACGGGGGTGCGCAGGCCCAGCGAGGCCTCCAGGAGCGTGGCGATCGCCGCGTGCCCGGTCTGCCGGTCGTCGCCGCGCCCGGGAGCGCCGTCCTCCCGCAGCAGCTCCACGACGACCGTGATCCCGCCGTCCTCCCGGACCCGGCGGACCACCGCCTCGTACGTCTGCCCGCCCTCGTTCCCGGCGACGAGCCCGCGCCGCAGTTCGGCCGCGATGTCGGCGCCGATCCACCGCCGCGCCTCCCGGAGCGCGGCCTCCCGGCCGCCCGCCCCGTGGTCGAGGAGCGCCCGCACGCAGCCGGTGGAGCCGCGCCGGGCGGCGGCGAGGAGCGGGGCGAGCCCGTCGGGGCCGCGCCGGTCGGGGTCGGCGCCGTGCTCCAGGAGGAGCCGCGCGATGTCGGCGTACCCGAGCCGCAGGGCCCACGCGAGGGCCGTGAAGCCGTACCCCTCCTCCTGGTCCGCCGCCGCGCCCGCCGCCAGCAGCGCCCGTACCGTCTCGGTGTGCCCGCAGCAGGCCGCCCCGCACAGCGGCAGGTCGCCGTCCTCCTCGCCGCTGCCCCGGCCGGGGTCCGCCCCGGCGGCGAGCAGCACCCGGACGATCCCGGCCTCGCCCCCGACGGACGCCCGGTACAGGGCGGTCTCCCCGTCCTCCCGCCCCTCGGGATCGGCCCCCTCCCGCAGGGCCCGTACGGCCCCGTCCTCGTCCCCGTGCAGGATCGCGTCGAACAGCGTGCTCATGCCCCGACCCTGACCCGCCGTCGGCACATGGCGCAAATCGATTCCCGATGGGCGTGCGGTGCGGGGGACCTGAGCCCTTTTCAGGCCACGCACTCCAGAACCGTCCCGCACAGCCCGCACCGGGCCCGCAGCGTCCGCCCGGCCGGGATCCGCAGCCGCCGGCGGCAGACCGGGCAGGAGAAGGAGACGCGGGCGGCGGGGGACCCGCCGTCGAAGGCGTACGGGGCGCCCTCGCCGGCCCGGCCCCGGCGCCGCTCCCAGACGTACCGGCCGCGCTCGACCGGGCCCGCCCCGGCGAGCGGCGGCGCCGTCCGCTCCCGGGCCGCCTCGGCCCGGCCCCGCACCCACGCGTCGTACGCCACCTGGCTGGTGAACCACGGCGACGGGTCCTCGCCGAAGACCTCGGCCCGCTTGGCGAGGACGTAGCCGAACTCCTCCGGGGTCAGATAGCCGAGCTTCTGGTGCTCGACGCCGTCCTCGCGGTACGCGTCGAGCAGCAGCCAGCCGGCGCCCAGGTAGGCGGCGGCCACGTCGGTGAGGATCTCGTTCTCGGCGGTGCGCGGGAAGCGCAGGTCGAGGCGGTGCAGCAGCACGTGGGTGATCTCGTGGGCGAGGACCGCGCCGATGTCCCTGCGGCGGGTCCGGAAGCGCTCGTTCACCTCCACGAAGTACTCGGGTCCGGGTGCGAGCTCCACGGTGCCGGCGTGCTCCATCCGCCGGAAGGACACCACCATCCGGGCCTCGGGCAGCCGCAGGTGCCGGACGAGCGCGCGGGCCACCCGCCGGGTCCCCAGGTGCAGGTCCTCGCGGTCGTCGATGGCCACGTCGGCGGCGGCCACGCTCGTCGGCCGGCGGCGCACGCCGTCGGGGGAGAGGCGCCGGTAGAGCGCGGTGAGCGAGGCCCCGACCACGGCCCGGTGCGGAAAGCCGTGGACGACACGGTCGGCCTCGTGACGGTGCGGCATGCCGGATCCCCCCTTCCGTTCACTGTACGGTCCCTCACATCGCATCTGGCCGAAAAGGCTTCCTTGTGACGGCGGTTGAGCGCTGTTCATAATGCGGACCACGCCTTGACGAGCGCATGTCACAAGTCGTCGAGGTCGACCCCCCACGAGAGAAGGCAGATACGTGAAGAAGAACAGAGTGGTCCGCGCGCTCCAGAAGCTCGCCGCCGCCGGCGCCGTCGTCCTCGCCGCCGTCAGCCTCCAGCCCACCACCGCCTCCGCCGCCCCGGCCCCCGTCGTCGGCGGCACCCGCGCCGCCCAGGGCGAGTTCCCCTGGATGGTCAGGCTCTCCATGGGCTGCGGCGGCTCGCTGATCAGCCCGCAGGTCGTCCTCACCGCCGCCCACTGTGTGAGCGGCTCCGGCAACAACACCGGCATCACCGCCACCGCCGGAGTCGTGGACCTCCAGAGCAGCAGCGCCATCAAGGTCAGGTCGACCAAGGTCCTCCAGGCCCCCGGCTACAACGGCAAGGGCAAGGACTGGGCCCTCATCAAGCTCGCCAGCCCCATCACCTCCCTGCCCACCCTCAAGCTCGCCGAGACCACCGCCTACAACAGCGGCACCTTCACGGTGGCCGGCTGGGGCGCCGCCCGCGAGGGCGGGGCGCAGCAGCGCTACCTGCTCAAGGCGAACGTCCCGTTCGTCTCCGACGCCTCCTGCAAGGCCTCCTACGGCAACGAGCTCGTCCCCGCCGAGGAGATCTGCGCCGGCTACGCCCAGGGCGGCACCGACACCTGCCAGGGCGACTCCGGCGGCCCCATGTTCCGCAAGGACAACGCCGGAGCCTGGGTCCAGGTCGGCATCGTGAGCTGGGGCCAGGGCTGCGCCCGGCCCAACTACCCCGGCGTCTACACGGAGGTCTCGACCTTCGCCGCCGCGATCAAGTCCGCCGCCGCCACGCTGTAGCGGCACCCCGTGAACGGGCGCTCCGGGGCGGCCTCGGCCCCGGAGCGCCCTTCCCGCACACCGGGCCGGTGTGGGCCGGCCCGGTGTGCACGGCCCCCTCCCGGGAGGACGGGGAATCAGACCGGGTCCAGCACCACCCCGGACCCCGCCTCCCCCTCCAGCTCCAGGACCCACACCTCGTTCGCCCCCTCCCGCAGCACCGGACCCGGCACGAACAGCGCCTCCTGCGGACCGGCCGACCAGTAGCGGCCCAGGCAGAAGCCGTTCACCCACACGAAGCCCCGGGTCGCGCCCGGCAGCCGCAGCACCGCGTCCCCCGCGCCCGCCACGGCGAGGACCGCCCGGTGGAGCCCCGGCCCGGAGCGGACCTCCTCGAACGGCACCCTCCCGACCGCCGCCGCCTCGAACGCGTCCAGCCGCAGCCCCCGCGCCCGCACCCCGTGCACGTACTGCCGCTCGTGCCGCACGCCCCCGGTGATCCCCTTCGGCTCCGCGAGCCGCGGCCCGTAGTTGACCCGGCCCAGGGACTCCACCCACAGGTCCACCACCGCCGGACCGGCCACCGGCTCCGCGAGCGCCACGTCCTCCCCCGCCGCCGTCTCCAGGACCCCCGCCGGCCGCCCGTCCACGTACACCACCGCCCGGTCCCGCAGCCCCGTCACCCCCAGCGGGTACGGCTGCCGGGGACCCGGCACCGCCACCCGGTAGCGGACCAGGCCCCGGTCCACACCCAGCTCCTCGAAGGTCGGCGGCACCGCCGCCACCACCTCCCCGTCACCGAGGACCTCCAGGACCGCGTCCAGCGGCGCCCGCCCCTCGAAACCGGCCCGCACCGGGGCCGCGAGCCGGGCCGGGGGCTCCGGCACCTCCGGCAGCGGACCCTCCGCGTACTCCGCGAGCACCTCGCGGAAGCGCCAGAACTTCTCCGTCGGCCGCCCCGCCTCGTCCACCGGCGCGTCGTAGTCGTACGAGGTCACCGTCGGCCGCAGCGGGCCGTCGTGCAGCTCCCCGTCCCGGTTCGCCCCCGCCCAGCCGCCGAAGTTCGTCCCGCCGTGCGCCATGTACACGTTGACCGAGGCCCCGCACTCCAGGACCTCCCGCAGCGCCGCCGCCGCGTCCGCCGCCTCCCGCACCGCGTGCTCCGTGCCCCAGTGGTCGAACCAGCCGCACCAGAACTCCATGCACATCAGCGGCCCCGACGCCCGGTGCCGCCGCAGCGTCGCGAACCCCTCCCGCGCCCCCGAGCCGAAGTTCGCCGTCGCGAGCACCCCCGGCACCGAACCGCCCGTCAGCATGTGGTCCTCCGGACCGTCCGAGGTGAACAGCGGCACCACCACCCCGCACTCCCGCAGCAGCCCCGCCAGCCACTCCAGATACACCGGATCGCTGCCGTAACTCCCGTACTCGTTCTCCACCTGCACCAGGACCACCGGCCCGCCCCGGTCCACCTGCCGCTCCACCACCTGCGGCAGCAGCCGCCGGAACCAGGCCTCCACCGGCCCCAGGAACTCCGGGTCCCGGGTCCGCACCCGCCGCCCGAGCGGCCCGGTCAGCCAGTGCGGCAGCCCGCCGTTCTCCCACTCGGCGCAGATGTACGGCCCCGGGCGCACGATCGCCCGCATCCCCGCCCGCCCCACCGCGTCCAGGAACCGGCCGAGCGCCGCCACGTCCCCGTACCGGCCGGGCTCCGGCTCGTACAGGTTCCACGGGACGTACGTCTCCACGCAGTCCAGGCCCATCGCCCGCAGCATCCCCAGCCGGTGCTCCCAGTGGCCCTCGTGCACCCGGAAGTAGTGCAGCGCCCCCGACAGCAGCCGCACCGGCCGCCCGTCGAGCAGGAAGTCCTCGTCACCCACAGCGAACGTGCTCATGGGCACCACCTCACCCCCTGGCGGGGAAGCCGTCCATGGACAAAGATCGTCGCAGTTTGGACGTTAGGGCCCGTCCGGCGGCTCGGGGTCGGACAGGCCCCGGGCCCACCCGCACGAGGCCCCGGGGAAGGGGCACCGCCGGCATGTACCACACCTGGATGCGCTACTTCACGCCCAGCCCCGTCCACCACCGCCTCGGCCTCGTCTGCCTCGGCGTCGGACTCCAGCACGGCACCCTGCCCACCGTCGGACCCCGCACCCTCGACCACCACGTGGCCGTCGTCGTCTCCGCCGGCGGCGGCTGGTACCGGGGCGCCGACGGACGGCGCACCGCCGTCACCGCCCCCGCCCTGATCTGGCTCACCCCCGGCACCCCCCACCACTACGGCGCCGACCCCGGCACCGGCTGGGACGAGGCCTTCGTCGACTTCTCCGGACCCGCCGCCGCCACGTACACCGAACTCGGCTACATCGAACCCGACCGGCCCGTCGTCCCGCTCTCCGACGCCGCCCCCGCCCGCGCCGCCATCGCCCGGATCGCCCGCTCCGCCCGCCCCGGCAACCCCCTCCTGGAGGTCGAGACCGGCGCCGCCGTCCACGAACTCCTCGTCGTCCTGCGCCGCGCCCGCGCCGACACCAACGCCGACGGCGACCCCGTCCTCGCCGCCCTCGCCCGCGACGCCTTCCAGCCGCTCTCCGTCGCCGAGCACGCCGCCCGCCACGGCATGACCCCCGCCGAACTGCGCACCGCCGTCCGCCGCGCCGCCGGGTGCAGCCCCAAGGACTACCTGCTCACCGTCCGCCTCGGCCGCGCCAAGGAACTCCTCGCCGCCACCGAACTGCCCGTCTCCGCCGTCGCCCGCCGCGTCGGCTACGACGACCCCGCCTACTTCTCCCGGCTCTTCACCCGCCGGGTCGGCACCGCCCCCATCCGCTTCCGCGAACAGCAGGGCCGGTCCGTGCCCGGCGGCTGGAGCAACCGCGTCCCGGATCCCGAACACCCGCCGACGATCCTTCCGCGCTCCGTCTAAGCTCGCAGATCATGAGCGACTCGACCCCGACCCCGGCCTCCGCACCGACCCCGGCCCCCGCGCCGACCCACGCGCCGTCCCCGGCCCCGGCCGCCGAGAAGACCCCGGCCGCCGAGAAGACCCCGGCCACCGACGACGCCGTACGCGCCGAGCTGACCCGGCTGCGCGACAGCATCGACAACATCGACGCGGCGGTCGTCCACATGCTCGCCGAGCGCTTCAAGTGCACCCAGCAGGTCGGCGTCCTCAAGGCCGAGCACCAGCTGCCGCCCGCCGACCCCGCTCGCGAGGCCCGCCAGATCGCCCGCCTGCGGGAACTCGCCGAGAGCGCGAAACTGGACCCCGCCTTCGCGGAGAAGCTCCTGAACTTCATCATCGCCGAGGTCATCCGCCACCACGAGACGATCGCGGACGGCACACGCTGAGGGACCCGCCGGGGGAGCACCCGACGCACCACCCCGGCACCCCGCGCCCCGGCAGGTCACACCCCGGCACCCCACACCCCGGCAGGTCACGCCCCGGCAAGGTTCTCCCCGCACCCCTGCCGACCGCCCCGGCCATCGGGCAGCATAGGGCCCATGTCCGTACTGACGCGCGACGAAGCGCAGACCCGTGCCCAGCTCCTCGACGTCCACCACTACCGCGTGGACCTCGACCTCACCACCGGCGCAGAGACCTTCGAGTCCACCAGCACCGTCCGATTCACCGCCCGCGCCGCCGGGGACACCTTCGTCGAGCTCAAGCCCGTCACCCTGCACTCCGCCACCTTCGACGGAGAGCCCCTCGACCCCGCCGCCCTCGACGGCAACCGGCTCCCGCTGAGCCTCACCGAGGGCGAACACGAGCTGCGCGTCACCGCCACCATGCGCTACTCCCGCACCGGCGAGGGCATGCACCGCTTCACGGACCCCACCGACGGCGAGTCCTACGTCTACACCCAGCTCTTCATGGAGGACGTCCAGCGCGTCTTCGCCGCCTTCGACCAGCCCGACCTCAAGGCCGTCTTCGAGGTCGCCGTCACCGCCCCCGACGACTGGACCGTCCTCGCCAACGGCATCACCGAACGGCAGCCCGACGGCACCTGGAAGGCCGCCCCCACCCCCCTCCTCTCCACCTACTTCGTCTGCGTCGCCGCCGGCCCCTGGCACTCGGTCCGCACCGAGCACGCCGGCCTCCCCTTCGGCATCCACTGCCGCCGCTCCCTCGCCCCCCACCTCGACGCCGACGCCGACGAGATCCTCGCCGTCACCAAGGCCTGCTACGACCGCTACCACGAGAAGTTCGACGAGCCCTACCCCTTCGACTCGTACGACCAGGCCTTCGTCCCCGAGTTCAACGCCGGCGCCATGGAGAACCCCGGCCTCGTCACCTTCCGCGACGAGTTCGTCTTCCGCTCCGCCGTCACCGTCACCGAACGCCAGACCCGCGCCATGGTCATCGCCCACGAGATGGCCCACATGTGGTTCGGCGACCTCGTCACCCTCCGCTGGTGGGACGACATCTGGCTGAACGAGTCCTTCGCCGAGTACATGGGCTACCAGACCGTCAACGAGGCCTGCTCCGACCTCTTCCCCGACACCTGGATCGACTTCGGCGTCACCCGCAAGGCCTGGGGCTACGAGGCCGACCAGCGGCCCTCCACCCACCCCGTCGCCCCCGACCCCGAGGCCGTCCCCGACACCGCCTCCGCCCTCCTCAACTTCGACGGCATCTCCTACGCCAAGGGCGCCTCCGCCCTCCGCCAGCTCGTCGCCTGGCTCGGCGAGAAGGACTTCCTCGCCGGCATCAACATCCACTTCAAGCGGCACAGGTTCGGCAACGCCACCCTCGCCGACTTCATCGACAACCTCGCCGCCGCCACCGACCGCGACGTCCACGGCTGGGCCGAACAGTGGCTGCGCACCACCGGCGTCGACACCCTCACCCCCCGCCTCGACGGCGAGGGCCTCCACTGGAACCTCACCGTCGACCGCGCCGGCACCCGCCCCCACCGCATCTCCGTCGGCGTCTACGACCGCGACCCCTCCGGCGACCTCGTCCTGCGCGAACGCCGCGAACTCGACGTCCCCCAGGACGCCCCCGCCGAACTCGCCGGCCCCCGACCCGCCCTCGTCGTCCTCAACGACGAGGACCTCACCTACACCAAGCTCCGCTTCGACGGGACCTCCGAGGAGTCCGCCCTGCGCGGCCTCTCCCGCATCCCCGACCCGCTCACCCGCGCCGTCCTCTGGAACGCGCTGCGCGACCAGGTCCGCGACGGCGACCTCACCCCCGCCGAGTACCTGGAGACCGCCCTCGCGCACCTCCCCGAGGAGACCGAACTCGCCCTCGTCCAGGGAGTCCTGGCCTTCGCCCGCCACCAGATCGCCGACCACTGCGTCCCCGCCGAGGAGCGCCCCGCCGCCCTCGCCACGATCAACGGCATCGCCCGCGCCCTGCTGCGCCGCACCGAGGACGGCGAAGCCCCCGGACTGCGCCTCACCGCCGTCCGCGCCTTCGTCGACAGCGCCACCACCCCCGACAAGATCGCCTCCTGGCTCGACGAGGGCACCGTCCACGGCGGCCCCGAGCTCGACCCCGAACTGCGCTGGCGCATCCTCGCCCGGCTCGCCGCCCTCGGCGCCACCGACGAGACCGCCATCGCCGCCGAGCTGGAGCGCGACCCCAGCGCCACCGGCCAGGAGGGCGCCGCCCGCTGCCGCGCCGCCCTGCCCGACCCCGAGGCGAAGGCGGCCGCCTGGTCCGCGCTCTTCGACTCCGACGACCTCTCCAACTACCTCTTCACCGCCACCGCCCAGGGCTTCTGGCAGCCCGAACAGGCCGACCTCGTAAGGGAGTACGTGCCCCGCTTCTACGAGGCGGCCGTCGCCCTCGGCGACCGCCGGGGCCCCGCCATGGCCGAGGCCGCCGGCCGCCACGCCTTCCCCGCCCACGCGGTCGACGCCGACTCCCTCGCCCTCGGCGAACGCCACCTGGCCGACACCCCCATGATCCCGGCCCTCCGCCGCAAGCTCGTCGACCAGCTCGACGACCTCCGCCGGGCCCTGAAGGTCAGGGAAGGCTGAACCGGGCACGGTGCGGGGACCCCCGGTCCCCGCACCGACCGCCCCCGAAACACCACCCCGTGTCCCCCGTTCGGGTCACACCCCCGCACTCTCCGGACAAACGCCCGCACCCCCCGGCACCCTGTCGTCCATGCGTGCCGCACCCCCACCCCTCGCCGGAGGCGCCCCCGGCGCCGACGCCCTGCGGCCCCTCCTGGGCGCCGTCCTCGACGCCCTGCGCACCGGCGCCGAGGAACGCGGCGGCCCCCTCCCGGCCGGGGGACCGGAGGCCGCGGCACGCCGCACGGCAGGCCTCGGAGCCGTACTCCCCGAGACCGGAACCGGCCCCGACGAAGCCCTCCGCACCCTCGTCCACGCCCTCGCCGCCGGCGCCGCGGACCCCGCCGACCCGCTCTGCGCCGCCCACCTCCACACCCCGCCCCTCGCCCTCGCCGCCGCCGCCGACCTGGCCGCCTCCGCGCTCAACCCCTCCATGGACTCCTGGGACCAGGCCCCCGCCGCCTCCGCCCTGGAAGCCGAGGTCACCGCCGCGCTCGCCGCCGAGGTGTTCCCGGACGCCCCCCGCCCCGACGCCCTCGTCACCACCGGCGGCACCGAATCCAACCAACTCGCCCTCCTCCTCGCCCGGGAACGCCACACCGGGAAAGACCCCCTCCGCACCGTCGTCGGCACCAACGCCCACCACTC
Source organism: Streptomyces bikiniensis (assembly GCF_000716625.1). Lineage (NCBI taxonomy): Bacteria > Bacillati > Actinomycetota > Actinomycetes > Kitasatosporales > Streptomycetaceae > Streptomyces > Streptomyces bikiniensis. The sequence continues at coordinate 245,643 of NZ_JNXJ01000002.1, forward strand.
CTTCCGGCGCGCCGCCTGGCTCCTCGGCCTCCCCGCCCCCGTCGTCGTCCCCACCCCGCGCGGCACCCTCGACCCCGCCGCCCTCCACACGACCCTCACCACCACCCCCGGCCCGCTCCTCGTCGCCGCCACCGCCGGCACCACCGACGAGGGCCTGATCGACCCGCTCCCGGAGATCGCCGACGTCTGCGCCGCCCACGGCGCCGACCTCCACGCCGACGCCGCCTACGGCGGCCCCCTCCTCTTCAGCCGCACCCACCGCCGGCTCCTCGACGGCCTCGACCGCGCCCGCACCGTCACCGTCGACCTGCACAAACTCGGCTGGCAGCCCGCCGCCGCCGGACTCCTCGCCGTCCGCGACACGAACGACCTCGCCCCCCTCGCCCACACCGCCGACTACCTCAACGCCGACGACGACACCGACGCCGGCCTCCCCGACCTCCTCGGCCGCTCCCCGCGCACCACCCGCCGCCCCGACGTCCTCAAGGCCGCCGTCACCCTCCGCGCCCTCGGCCGCACCGGACTCGGCGCCCTCGTCGACACCTGCATGGACCTCGCCCAGGACCTCGCCGACCGCGTCGAGAAGACCCCCGGCCTCGACCTGCGCGCCCGGCCCGCCCTCACCACCGTCCTCTTCCGGCCCCGCGGCGCCGACGACGCCGCCGTCGCCGCGATCCGCCGCTCCCTCCTCACCGGGGGCCGGGCGGTCCTCGGCCGGGCCCGCGCCGACGGCCGCCTCTGGCTCAAGGCCACCCTGCTCAACCCCCACGCCACCCCCGGCGACCTGGACCAGCTCATCACCCTCGTGGAAGGCAGCGCGCACCGATGACCGGCAACACCCCCGAACAGGACACCGACCGGCCCCGGCACCCCCGGGACACCCCGCCCCCCGACCACCCCCACGGACAGGACCCCGCCCCCGACCGCCCCCACCCCACCCCACGACTCGTCCT